>JBDSSX010000220.1:0-10157 GCA_039928555.1 Nitrosospira sp.
GGCAATTGTACCCGCAGTTCAGCCCAGGTTTTGCCGCCATCAAATTCACTATCGAATCCCTTCAATGCCTTCTGGGGAGCGCACGCTGCGAGCGGCAGGAAGCATAGCCACAACAGAATTTTTTTCATGAAAAAAATCAGCGGTATCGGATTAACTTAGCGTTCATGTGTCAAAGCTCAGCATTGGCGCAGATTGTGGAGCAATTTATTTTCGTGCTGATTGTAAATCAGTTTATTCATATCCCGGTTCGGGTAACTTTCAGAGGCACATGCCCGTCGAATGAGTGTCGCTGCTCTATTTCGATCAAAGTGAGGAATTCTAGCAATCCCAATAGGGCTCGTAGCGCCCATCCGCTATCTGCGGATTTCTGGTCATTTTTTATATGGGGGCTCTTTCAGAAAGTGGTGATGGCTCCTTGTGGAGTCTTATTTATTCTATTTTTTACCATAGGTCCCGTCATGATTCTGACTGACAAATAAAAACCTCATATAGCTTCCCTCACGATAAACCAGCGCTCTGCTGGATAAGGTAATTCTTATGGAATAAACGGCAGGTATGCCAGGGGGAGGGGTAATGCTTGATATCTTCTCCCAATTCAGCCCCCGCTCTCTATAGACCTGATCCCAGGTTAATTGCTGAATTTTTTTAAGGGTGTCCAGTACACGGTGCCCTTCTGTCTTCTCCAACGCCATCCAACCATTCTGGAAAGTCGGGTTATTGATGTCCAGAAGGATTTTGTCGCTTTTTCTTTGCATCCTCTATTTTCCTGGCTATAGCATTCAAGTCAGTTGTTTCTGCAGGCGGGTTACTAACCGCATATTCGAGCGCATTTTGCAGGGTAGCCTTCACCTTCGGTTGATGCAGCCATAACTCGTTCTCCGGGATGACTAAAGCCGTTCTCACCATCCAGACACCTGGCTCACGCTCTTCAACGAGAACTTGGCGGCCGGCAAACTCTTTGCCAAGCGAAATCTGGCCATTAGCGCCTATAACTTTTACGCTGGTTTTTGCTTCAGTTGGGTTCATTCGTTTATCTCCCCGGTATGAGGGCAGTTCCGCGCGTGTGCACTGGGTTACTTTTTCGATATCGATTTTCAGTTTCGGCAGTATACAAGTTTTGGTGATATAAATTCGTATATTCTTAATGCACCATAGCACCATAGCACTATAGCACTAACAGGTGATTGTATCCAGGAATGTTGAGCAAAGCGAAGAATATGTACTATTCTAAATAAATCCGAGATTTACTCTCTCCATTAAATACCTGAGGTATTCCATGAAAAAGCCAAGAACACTGATGTTTGTGAGGACGGAAGACAGCACGGTTTTCGATGGTTCGGTCGAAGGAAGCGGGGTGACGCTCAGTGGCGGCGTCACCCCATCCAGAGTGGAAAATGAATTCCTTGTAAAGAAGGGATTCATCGATATGAGCACTATTCCCGAGCTTGAAGAGAGCGGCACTTTTACGCTGGAAGCTGTCATTACGCCGGATACCGTCAAAGGCGCGCGGCAAAATATCATGGAATCCCAGGCGCTGCCCGCAGCGTTCTTTATCGATGAAAAGGGCCTATTGACCGGCAGTGTGCATATTAAAGGCTCCGGCTGGCAGACTGTTGCCGCCAGAACCGCCTTGGCCGCCGGCAAAACGCACCGAGTGCGATTTTCCCGCGATGAGGACGGCCAAATGACGCTGGAGGTGGGTGAAAAGGTGGTGGCCACCCGAAAACTTGCGGGTGCCCTCGCGCCGGTGGGGAAGCTTGGCTTCCGGGCGGGAGCGGGAATGGATGGCGGCAGCTTTGCGTTCCAGGGCAGAATCGGTGATATACAGATCCGGGAAGGCGCATTCACTTCGGTTATCTGGAACGAGCGCGTGAAAGACGCTCAGTCGCTGGAGAGCAAGATAAAGATAAAACTTGGCGCCAGCGCGATTGTGAGCGTGATCCCCAGTCTGGACGAAAGCCGTGCTCACCTGCAGCCCATCAAGGAAATCATGAATGCCGCCGGGGTGGAAAAGATCAGCGATCTTTCCACATTGCAAATCAGGATACCCACCGTCATTCCGAAGGGAAAGCTATTGATCGCGCCGCGCAAAAACAAGCTGGTAGGGGTGGATTGGGCCGATCTTGCAGGCAGTTTCACCGGTCTTACCGCAAAACAAAAGAAAGAACGATTGGCAAGATTCCTGCCGAACCGGAATAGCGCAAACGTGCTGAAAGCCGCCAGGCCGGCTACAGCGGCGGCCGCGGCTCCCGCTCCGGTGCTTGCCCCGGCGAGGGCCGCAGCGGTTACCAGGGTGGCATTCACCGGGCAGTTGGCCGATCTCGCGCTTTTAAACAGAGCCGGTATGCGCGTGGATCGTGAGGCGATCCGTATGAGTCCGACCATCGAGGCTTCCAGAAGCGGTGTCAGCCTCAACGAAGTGGTGCAGTTGCAGGGCACCGGTCTCAGACTGGTGAACAAGGACCTTTTGCTTCAGCAAATCGAAGCCAGGAAACCCGAGCACTGGCCGACGCTGTCGGGTATCGTGCGCCCGCTCACGCTGAGCACGTTGCCAGTGGATAGTTCGGTGATCATTGCCGGTGTGCTGGATCTCACCAATACCCAATTGATAGTTGAGCCAGATGTGGAAAGACTGTACATCATCGCTGAAAAGGTGATTTGCGGCGCCAATGCCACCATCACCTGGCGCAGACCAGGGGGAACCACGCCTCCCCGGCTGGATGACCCGGATCTGAATGGGCGCGGCTGGAATGGCATACAAACCAAACCGGATTCGAGACACGGTCTTGACGGTGATGACGGCAGAGGCGGGGCCGCCGGTATTGCCGGGGCAGCCGGCCGCAATGCATGCGCGCTTGAAATGTGGGTGAAGGATCTCACCAATATTCCGAATATCGACCTGAACGGTGAAGACGGTATCAAGGCGGGCGCTGGGCAGCGCGGTGGCCGGGGTGGAGACGGCGGCGATGGCGAAGGCGGAAAGCGCATCTGGGCATTTGGTTGGCATTGCATCAGCGATCCCGGCGATGGGGGCGATGGCGGGAACGGCGGTCGTGGCGGTGACGGTGGCCGCGGCGGGAATGGCGGTCACGGCGGCGCTATTACCATCGGCGTGCTGGATGGCACGCTTGCCGCCACCGTCACCAACAATGCTTTCCGCCTGAAGAACCAGGGCGGGCAACACGGGCGGGGCGGAAACGGCGGGGCTGGGGGGAATGGAGGAAGCGGCGGGCGCAGCGGGAACGGAGAAACATGCCGCGATGCGCGCAATGGTGCAAACGGCGCACAGGGTCAGCCCGGCGCTACCGGTGCGGATGCGATACTGCCAGGGAATGATGCCGCCAACCGGTTCTTTCAGTTTTCGGAAGATGCCTGGGAGGAACTGTTAACGCGTCCCTTCGTCACTGAAATAAATCCATCCGAGGTGTTTCCCGGCAACCCGGTTACCCTTCGCGGCACGCAATTTGCCGATAACGACAGAGTGGTCATCGACGGAGACGGCGTGATCTCCACCCTTGTGCCGGTGGTCAACCCGGATGAAAGCATCACGGTAACTGTTCCGTCGACGATTTCCGGTGGCCAGAAATCCGTATATGTACGGCGGTCATCAGATGGTACGGAAAGTAATCGTGTCCCCATTCGCGTTAAACCGCAGCTGGATACGTTGCCCGCAAACCTTCCACCGGCGGCGGATATCACCATCTCCGGGAAGGCATTCCTGGCGGACGCATCGGTACTGGTCGATGGCGGCGCCATACCCGCCAAGAGTGTTACCCGCACACAGATCATCTTCACGATGCCCGGCACCGGCGGTACCGGCAGCCCCGGCGGAGCGGTTACTGTGCAGGTGCGCAACCCGGACGGTTTCGTTTCCAACAGCAGAACCGCCAGTCGGCCGCGCGTGCTGGAAATACCTTTTATTTACGGCACACATAACCTTCCTTTTGACAATTTCAAAGACGGCGTTCCTTCCTGGAGTACTTTCGAGGAAACCTTTGGCGCCAGCGAAGTATGGCATGAGTTGCTGGACCCCATTTTCGGCCACCCGATTCTCACTGGTGCCTACTATCTCTTTTATGAATATTTTCTCAAGGGAGAAGATAACGGCGGTCTGGCGACCGGCTTCTGTACTTCCCTCGCAAGCCTCGTGGCGGATAAGCTATGGAAGGGGGAAAACAATGCCATCACCACCACCAAAGCCAGTGTTCACACTTTTCTGACGGCTGTGCACGGTAAATTGCTGAGCCGCGAAAGTCTCATTCACTTCCATGATCAGAGCCGCGAGGGTGTTTCCAGGGTGGAGAGGACGGCACGCGTCATCGAACGGACATTTCTTACGGGATGCGACCGGACAACGGCCCCCTTATTGTTCTTCATTCCGTCCGGCGCCATCTGGGATGCCGGTTACATCGACGGACTGGGCGATTCGCACTGTATTATGCCCTACCGTTTTGTTTATCCCTCGGGGCATCCCGGTCCGCAGTTGAGTCCGGATGGCAGCACAACCATCAGCAGCCTGGATGGGGTGGAAATGTTTTGCTGGGACTGCAACCATGCCGCCAATAACAATTGCCGGCTGGTATTCCGGTTGGATAGCGGCGTGCTGCACTATGATTATTTCGATGGGGGCGCCGATATAAAATTCAGCAGTTCCGGCAATATCACCCTGGGGCATATGAGCAATGGCGATTACCTGCTGGCCGATCATGACTTGCCTTTCGGCGGCCCGTTCGGGCTGACAAGTTTCATCATCGATTTCCTGCTGAGCCCCGCCGACCTCGAAATACTTGATGAAAATGGCCTGCGAGTGGGTAATTTCAATAATCAGATCTTCAGCGAGATACCGGATTCCCATCCCTGCTACCTGATCAAAGGCGCATACCTGCTGCCGGTGAACAGAAGTTATACGCGTCATATCGTCGGGAACGGTGCGGGAACCTATACTTATAACAGCATCATGCCGGACGGCACCACGATCAAACTGGAGGACGTGCAGACCCAGCCCGGCCACCGGGATACGCTCATGGTGAATGAAGATGCGTCACAGATCAGGTTTGCGCCGCAGGTGGAGAAACAGTTTACCGTGACGTTCTCGAGACTCGTCGGTGATCAACTGCGTTCACTTGCCATCAGTGGCGTAGGCGGGGGCCCTGATACGGAATCCGATATTACGGTAGCGCCTGATCTCAGCATTTTCCGTCTGGGCAATCGCAGCACCCTGAAAAATGTGCAGGTGAAGGCATTTTCCATTAATAGAACGACCAACGCACGGGTGAATAAAGAGGCCGCCGTAAGCCTGCCTTCCAATCATGACCTCGTCGTATCGGTGGGTAACTGGGATACGCTGAATTTGCAGGCGGAAGCATTGGAATTTTAAAACGATGACCCGGTGATGCGACCATCAGTCATCAATTGAAGATGAGATTGTTAAGAGGATTTCAGGGGCGTTCCCCGCAAACTGCTTTCGGATCGATCGAGAATTCGCATGGCTCCGGCTTCCCCATCCAGCGGTGGCGATCCATGGGGCCGCTACATCCGGCGTCTTCCAGTAACGCATGGGTGCCGGTTGCGTCGCATACCAGTACAACTGAGTGGCGATCGTTGCGTAGTACCCTGACCTTATAGCCCTTGAAATTCTCCAGCAGGATCGGGTCATGCCGGGTTGCCAGCGTCAGTAATTCGCTTTCACCAAGTTCCAGCGGTGGATTCTTGTAGCGGACAGTCGATTCCACCGTGGCTGACAGTTTGGTCAGCGCGGAGGCCTTGATGTACATTTCCTCGCTATCAACACGTCTCTGGCTGGACGTGCAACCCGCCAGGAAAGAAAGTACAAGTACAACAGTAACGGTGCTTTTGATCATGATCATGCTTTGCCTTCCTTCTCTCTCCAGTAGACATAGCCGCCGTTATCGTCTCTACCCGTATCCAGATTCCAGTTAACCGCCGCCGTCTGGTAGGTGTCATCGTTTTTAAAGACAGCATTGGCAATGTGCGACCAGGCGGCAAGTACATTTTCCATCGCCCGGTCGAATATCTGGTCATAATCCATCGCGCCGAGAGGTGTTGCCAGACCCTCCAGATATTGAGTGTCGAGATCGGCAATAGCCGGATAGGTCAAGCCGATGTTGGCGGCGACGTGGCGCGCAAAGGGAGGGAGCACATTGCCTTCTTCCGCTTTGTCGACAATGAATTTGAATGCACCGTGCCAGTTATCGATGTTGGGAGGATTGGTTTGATAGGGGCCGGAATAACAGGTCTCAAGCATGCGCTGCCAGGTGCTTACAATCGCCGGGTCGAGCTTTCCGCTGCCGGGTTGGTCGCAGCATCCCCAGATTCCCGAATCCAGGTGTTCGGCCAAGCCTATTTCACCGATGTTCAGGCGCTGAAAGATGTAGGCATCCTGATGCATCTCGCAGATTCTATGCTTCCCTTTGTTCTTCTGATATTCGCCTACCTTCAGTTCGACGACAGGGTGAATGGTCACATCGGTTACCACATGGCTGGTGTACCCTAGCAACCAGGAGAACGTTTTTTGCCGCGATGCACCATCCAGCTTTCTAATCAGGTCGATTCCCGTTTTGACCATGTCGCCGGTTTTTTGGTAGTGCATTCGATCCGCCCAATGGCAAGCATCGGGATGAAGGATGTCCAGGTAAGGGTAGTCCGGGCTAACCGCGCCAAGCTCGCAAAAGCGGAAGTAATCCAGTACCGAAACGATTGCCTCGGGAGTGAAGCCGTGGTTTTCAAGCCGGGCAGGTTCTCTGACCAGGTTGACCAGAGTGAGGTGTGCATAGGCGCCAGGCATTATAATTCCATCGTTTTATACATTAGCTGTTTTTCCAGTTGTCGATTGCCCGGACCGCGCCGCCCCTGTATCTTCCTTGTATCTTGCGTGCTTTTGCGCAAGAATGTCTTGACCGCTCCAACATTACGCTCAGGATTCGAGCGCAAGCCGGCGTGTTCTCCGAGCAGGTACCGGCCCCTTTAGTTGACCCCTTTTGATACTTTTAGATAACCGGCAAGTGGCTCCATACTCGCGGCCCCTGCTCTTCAGCGTCACCCTTCCACTTACCACATCAAATAGCACGTTCAGGTGAATATTGCACCAAAACCGTCTGAATTACTATATTTGGGTGGCTTTGCAATGCGATCCAATGATTAAGGCTTCAAATGTTTAATTATTTTGAGAAAGTGATTTATCCCTATCCTGATGCCACGGACAGGATTCCACCAAAGGGTTTCTTGGCTTTCATATGGGAGGCCACCCATGGTGTACGGCGGTATCTCGTTGCGATGACGCTGCTTACCGCGAGCATAGGCGCGTTTGAGGCATTGTTATTTGCCATACTGGGAAAAATTGTTGACTGGCTAAGCCAGATACCGCCCTCTCTTTTATGGCAGCAGGAGCGGTATACGCTTCTGCTGTTTGCCGGGATACTGGTAGCGAGTCCGGCATTGGTCGGATTGCAAAACCTCGTCAAGCACCAGGTGCTGGGGGGAAATTTTCCGATGCGGCTGCGCTGGAATTTTCACCGGCTGATGCTCAATCAAAGCATGAATTTTTATCAGGACGAGTTTGCCGGCCGCGTAGCGGCCAAGGTTATGCAAACCGCGCTTGCGTTACGCGATGTCTGTTTTATTCTGGGAGACATACTCGTTTATGTGACGATTTATTTTCTGACGCTGATTGCCGTGGTGGGGAATTTCAATCTCTGGATGTTGATACCTTTTATAGGATGGCTGCTCCTCTATATTTTTGTATTACGGTTCTTTGTGCCGCGAATGAGCCGGGTTTCTCAATTGCAGGCCGACGCGCGGGCGCTCATGACCGGGCGCATCAGTGACGCCTACACCAACATCGCCACCGTCAAGCTCTTCTCTCATGCCGGCAGGGAGGCGGGTTACGCAAGATCGGCCATGCAGGAGTTTCTGAAAACAGTGCATGGCCAGATGCGACTGATCACCGGTTTTGAAACGGTGAATCAGGTTATGGGAGCGAGTCTTATCATCAGCGCGGTTGGGGTCGCTTTATGGTTGTGGACGGAGGGTCAGATAGGTGTCGGTGCTGTGGCTGTTATCGGCGCAATGACGCTAAGGCTTAACGGCATGTCTCATTGGGTCATGTGGGAAATGGCTTCGCTGCTGGAGCAGGTTGGCACGGTGCGAGACGGCATCAATACGCTGTCACGCGCGCATCTGGTAATTGATTATCCGGATGCAGCACCTCTGCGGATTAACAATGCGGATATCAGGTTTGAGGAGATAGTCTTTGGCTATGGGGGAATTACGCCGGTCATAGATCACTTTTCATTGCATATCAGACCGGGTGAAAAAATTGGACTGGTTGGACGTTCAGGCGCGGGCAAATCCACGCTCGTAAACCTGCTGCTCAGATTTTATGACGTTGAGCAGGGGCGCGTACTGATTGACGAACAGGATATCAAACACGTTACCCAGCTCAGCTTGCGCGCCAATATCGGTATGGTCACTCAGGACACGTCGCTCATGCATCGCTCGGTGCGGGATAATCTCTTATATGGCCGGCCGGATGCCACCGATGCGGATATGATCGCCGCCGCGAAACGAGCCGAGGCACATGACTTTATCGCGGGTCTGACCGATCCCGCCGGACGTACAGGCTATGAGGCGCATGTCGGGGAGCGCGGGATAAAGCTCTCGGGGGGGCAGCGCCAGCGGATTGCCATAGCGCGCGTGATGCTGAAAGATGCACCGATACTTTTGCTGGATGAAGCCACCAGCGCGTTAGACTCTGAAGTGGAATCGGCAATTCAGTCAAGCTTGTATCGATTGATGGAAGGCAAGACGGTGATAGCCATCGCACACCGGCTATCCACCATTGCGGCGATGGATCGTCTGATTGTGATTGACAAGGGTCGCATCGTGGAAGAGGGCAATCACCAAAGCCTTATCGCAGCGGGTGATCTTTATGCGCGGCTGTGGAGTCATCAGAGCGGCGGGTTCCTGGGGGAAGATATGTAGTACCCGGATATTTCATCGAAGGTTGGCGGTACAAGTTGGCATGCCATGACGCGCTGCCTAATGTCATAGCCTGTCGTTCATTATTTTCAATCGTTCGTGAAACGTGAACGTAAACTATTTATGAACAACTCTGTTGACACCGTTGTTCATTATGTAATAATGTTCACGTAACGTGAACGGGTAAAAATATTGAACAATGAACCTACTTAACGACAAAGAACAGGCCATCCTGCTGCGTGCCTTGGAAGCCTTGCAAAGAACAACAGGCATTACCGGCCACCTGGTTGAAAAAGAACCGATCATTGCCCAAGGCTTTCGCGCGGATGCTCGCGTTGAAGTCGAAGCAAATGGACAGCGCTATGGCTATATGGCCGCAATCAAGCATGTCGATCGATTCGCAATTCTGGAGAATATCAAGAATCAGCGCGGCCAGCATGGCGATCAATTGCTTCTGGTAGCACCCCGCGTTACAACTGAAATCGCTGAAAAATGCCGCGAACTCGATCTGCAATTCATGGACACTGTCGGCAATGCCTATCTGCGCGGCCCCGGGTTGTTTGTTCTGGTGAAAGGACAGAGGCTTATTGAAGGAGAAGATTTTCAACTGGCAGAGCAAGCGGGCAAGCATGCGGGTACAGCAACTCACCTACGTGTCTTTTTTGCACTGCTATGCAAACCAGAGCTGCTCAATGCACCTTACCGCGATATCAACCAGGCCGCCGGTGTCGCGCTAGGCACGGTTGGATGGGTATTCTTTGACCTGAATGCCAGAGGTTACATCACTGCCGGAAAAGGCAAGGGTAACAGAGTGCTGCTTGAGCACCAGAAACTCGTGCAAGAGTGGGTAATAAACTACCCGATAAAGCTGCGTCCGAAACTCAATCCAAGAAGGTTCCGCGCTCCGAAAACCGACTGGTGGAAAGAAGTGGATATCACTAAATATGGTGCCCAATGGGGAGCAGAGGTCGCAGCGGAGAAATTGACAGGTTACTTGCGGCCGCACGCACTCACTATTTATCTCCATAAGGAGCAAGGGCAGAAAAATCTGACCAGAATGGTGGCGGAGCACAAGCTGCGGACAGACTTGCAAGGTGACATAGAAATCCTCGATGCATTCTGGAATTTTGAAGATGAAAAACCAATGCCGGAAACAGTGC
>JBDSSX010000221.1:0-2870 GCA_039928555.1 Nitrosospira sp.
TGGCAACTGAATTCCAGGCTAAGCGGTATATTTTAGGATGGTGGCTGTAGCTCAGTGGTAGAGTCCCGGATTGTGATTCCGGTTGTCGTGGGTTCGATCCCCATCAGCCACCCCATAAAAATCAAAGATATGAGCTTCTTGTAAAACTATTTTTGAAATGAAGCACGTAGACATCTGATGTAGGAATTTCGGTATCGAAGTGGCTGCGCTTTTCTCTGTTCGCGGCAATCTTTCAAATCTACCGCATTTTCCCGCCCTTGAGGGCGAGTGCCTTCGCCGGTCAAGCCGGTTTGAGACTTTCCTTGCCTCCTGCCGCCCAACTTACATCAACAACCTGAGGAATTGATCCGCAGTCAGCGCCAGTATGTCGAACATCAAGTGCGACATCACCTTCGCATTGCCCCTGACCCGGAGATGCTGTCCGCCGAAACCATCCTTCAGCCGCGCATTTGTCCGTTCCGCCTGGCTACACTCCTTGTTACGCTATGCCTCACTTGGCGTGAGTTCGATCTTCTCGCCAAGACGCGGATTGTGGTCGATCGGCGGCACATGTCCCACGCTGCAGCTGTGTTCGCGCAACACGTTGCTGCAATAGGCTGCATCCATCAGATCGTAGCAGCTCGTTACCCGCTGCGCCGTCATTAAGGACAGTGGTATCGCCGCCAGACTGTCGTGTATCGAGGCGCTGGCCAACAATGCGCTTACCGATGAATGCCAATGGTAGCCATTCACTTCCAGTTTCGGCCGCCTTGCTCAACTGCTGAGCTGTCGTGCACCCGCTTTGTTCTTTGCCATATTTATAGTGTGACTAATCAATAGATTTCAGCCTGATCGCAAAGACAAATTTGGGCTCCCTTATTTTGCACGGTCAGTGCGATCTCAAGAAATAGTTTTATCGTCGCTTATTGGAGACAATAAAATGTATTTATAAACAGATGGTTATTGCATAACAACAAATAATCTGCTGGGTTTGGCGACAATCGGTTCCCGATATCATTCACCAATTACATGATAACAAACACTTAAATAGCATGGCATGGATTGTGCTTTATCTAATATAGACAGATTTCATCATCTATTTTAATGGTATGTGAGTTATCGCACGGACGCGCCTAACGCCGAAATGGTAAATGTAATTTGTTGGCGTTTGCCATGTTAAATGGGTTTAAAGCCGGCGGTCCGCGTGCGTGAGTGCCGCGGTTTATCTTGAGGAATTGAGCATGCGCATATACTCTGAGTCAGGTGCGTGATCAGCATATGGAGGAATTATTGGCTTCGCATCGAAGCGTCAAGCTGCATAGTCAGCCAGCTAAGCGGCTAACTGAGCATCACAATATGGGTTTCTTCGCTTCACTTTCCGCTGACCATCTTCAGCGTTACGCCCGCATCATTCAGGAAGGAATAGCGGTGCGCAGGCATCTTGACCTGTTAAGGTGGTTGCAGGGAGAAGTTCAGCACTATCTGCCCCACGAGATTATGCTTGCCGCGTGGGGTGATTTTGGTTCGAATTTCATCCAGCACGATATCGTTTCCGCATTGCCTGGGGTCCGAACTGCGGACTTGGAATCGGAAGGACTCTCGCTACTGCTGCGGGAACTCTATAATCAGTGGGATGAACTGGGAAGGATGGCTTGCGCATCGGGCGTTCGCGAATCTGATGCGTTACATGCAAATAACGATCTGCAATGCTCCTTTGGCAGGGCGTTGCAAGGTATGCATTCTTCCATGACGCATGGTATCAGCGACAAACGCGGGCGTCATGATTACCTGTACGTAATTTTCAGTTCGAAAGGTGAACTCAACAGTTCCACGCTCAGCGCAATGGAAATTCTGTTGCCTTATCTGGACACCGCATTGCGCCGTGTGGCGCCTCTGCCACTGCACCCTTGCGCGGGATTGCTGCTGGCGAATTCTCCGGAAAACGAAGACCACGGACTGAGTGAGCGTGAATGCGAAATAATGGATTGGGTAAAGATGGGAAAGACCAATGCCGAGATAGGCAGCATTCTGTGCATCAGCGCCTTCACCGTAAAGAACCATTTGCAGCACATCTTCAAGAAGCTTGACGTTTATAACCGGATGCAAGCCGTGTCCAAAATTGAGCGTAGCCCCAGCCATGGCTGAAGCTAATCCGGTATTTTCCGCTTCCACGGTTTCCACCCATACCAAGGGGCCGCTTGGCAACAACATGCTAAGCGCTGTCGAAACCTTTCTTGATCCCATGGCATTGATGCTTTCACTCTGGCTGGTAAGCGCTGGCCTCGAAGGGGAATTGCTGCCGCCGTATCTGATTCTTGCGGTGATCGTATTTTCGATTACCTTTCCCGGCACCTCGCGCTTGCAATATTCAATCAAGAGGCTGGTTTTCGACGTCCTCTACAGCTGGTTCTGGGTGGTTCTGCTGTTGCTTCTTCTCGGCTTTGCCACCGGCTATATCGCCGAGTTCTCCAGCCAGGCGCTGATCACATGGTTCTGGGTGGCGCCACTGAGCCAGATCGGCGTCCATCTGGCACTGCGCGCCAGCGCACCGTACCTGCTGATGCTGCAGGGGCCGCCGCAGCGCGCCATCATCGTCGGCCTGAACGAACAGGGGGCCGCGCTCGCCAGCCGCATTCACGAGACGCGCTATTCGAAGATCGAACTGTCCGGCTTTTTCGATGATCGCAGCTTGAGCCGCCTCAATCAGGCCGCAAACAGCCAGTTGCTCGGCAGGCTGCGGGAACTCCCCGACTTCGTCAAGGAGAACCGCATCCAGTTCATCTATCTGTCGCTGCCGATGGCCTCGCAGCCGCGCATCCTCCATGTGCTCGATGAACTGAAAGACACCACCGCCTCCATCTACTTCGTGCCCGACATGTTCATCACCGATC
>JBDSSX010000222.1:0-2570 GCA_039928555.1 Nitrosospira sp.
GCCGGCCGATGACGCAAGTGCGCCAAGCGCGATGAGATTGGGATTGGATAACGATTCTTCCAGGGCAGCGCGGGTGATGCCCGCCACAAAATAATCACCCGCCGCCCAGGTTCTGGCCGTTGTGCCGTCCAGTCCGCGTCCGCCCGCGGCAATGGTGAGACTATCCATACCGCGAGCGTCGATTTTCACGATTTCCCGGTTACCGGAAGCATCCTTGAAAATCCCATAGAAATAATCACCCATACCGAGTACCGGAAATAGAATTCCCTTGCCAGCCTCCACCGTGAAGTTCAAGCCAGCCGTTCCATCCGGAGCGGAGCCGACTTTTGCCTTGCCGAAATTCGAAAACTTGAGTCCCATTTTTGCCCCTTGCTTTACTTATTCATTTTCTGGCCATGATGGTGGTTCGCAACGAGGCACGCGTGTAGCTTCTGGCCACACGCATCCCCACTGCCGCTGTTTTGGTACCGAATTCCCGCTGGTGGTAGGCGGCGAGTTGCGCATCGGTATAGGGTTTTTTAGGCGAAAGCATCAGCTGCGCCAGTGCGCCGTGCATAATGGGTTCCCGGAATTCATTGAACAACGTGTCGTCGATTCCCGTGCTGCTTGCGGATGGTTTTAGCGCGACAGTCATGGTCAGCGTTCCCGCCGCATCGGGATTCGGTACCAGCGTGGCCGCTGTTGCGCCACCGAGAACGTATAGGGGCGTGCCTGACCGGGCGCGCCAGTTCCGGATGGTTATGCTGGATTCTCCCGCATGGGATTCGATTTCTTCTCCATCCAGGGCCGCATAAATAATGCAATACACCATGGCGTCTGGCGGTGGAACGAAGGCGTACTCCGCTGTTCCGGCTACCACCGGTACATCGGGATGAATAAACCGCCAGGCCAGCGATTGCTCACAGAACACGATGGCTGATCGGCGCAAAGCATTATCAACCATCCCGAACGGGCAACCGGGCAGACCAGGCATAACCAGGTCGTAGAAATCGCTCCACGGCTTCATATTGCTGCGTCGGAAGCAAAGAGCTGCATGAACACAGCGGCACGCCCCGAATTGGCATACTCGTCGTCAGTCATTTCGGCTCTCGCCGTGACATAATCCGCCACGGTTTGCACATACTCGGCAGGGAGCGGGAAGGTATCGGTGAGCAAGCTCTCGCCGTGGGGCGGATTGCCAAATTGGCCTGTAAACAGATCGGGGCGCCGCTTGAAGATTTGCAGCATCCCCTGGTTGGCAAATGACAATAACGTGGTGTCCGAATACCGGTCCTTACCCGCATCGTTGACCGGAATTCGCGCCAGATCGACGACAGACTGATAGGTGAACGCCATCACTCACCCCCTCATTCGGCCAGATGATGCATGGCAAACAGGTCAATGAGCTTGTGCCGGATAACGTCTTCATTCTGCCGCTTATCCAAGCGCTCATTGTAGTTGCGCTCGGCGTACTCGACCATGGCTTGCTTGTCCATGGCATGGAAATCGACTACTGGCAGCGGCTCTTCGACCGGCTTCTCTTCCTGCGCCAGCCCAATTGGCTCGTCCGCTTTGTGATCTTGTGATGCCTGTTCTTCTTCTTGCGTCCAGGTATCGGAAAACATCAGAAGCCTCTCGGCGATTTCGGCGGTCACGTTCCGGGCTTGCCCCGGCTCCCAGCGTAATCCCACTCCGTTGATACTATCTGTCTTGATGCAAGTGCCGATGTACTTCACTTGAGGCATATCAAACTCCAATAAAAAAGGCAGCCCCGAAGGACTGCCTGAATGGCGGCAGCACTATGCTCTACTTGACGCCGATACCATCACCCTTGACGATTGCCGTCACCGCACCGGAGGCGAATGTTGCCGCCGCCGCCGTGAGCGTAATAATCAGGAATACCGGTTTCTCGAACTTGATGGGCTGAAACGCCAGCGAAGTACGCCCGGCCGCGTTGAGAAAGGTTTTTCCGGTCGTGGCAAAATATGCGTCATTCACCGCCGGGCCGTCCGCCGGATTAATCGGCGAATACCCCACCTTGCACGCAATGGCAGGTGCTCCATTGGAATCCAGATCATCGTTAACGATGTCCACATCCGTGACTTCCATGCCGGCCGGAATGAGAACAGGGCGGTAAATATCGCCAGAAGCCCCGGCGGTAGGGATAACTGACCCCCATACGAGAGCGGCATTGCCATAGCCGCCCATGTGACGGGCTTTGGTATTCAAATCTGCTGCACTGAAAGTAGCCATTGATAAAACTCCTGAATTGAGTTGAACCCGGATAATCCATTAGGCGGCTCTCCGGGCCTTCCCGAGTGCTGGATTGAAAGCGGGACCGAAGCCCCGATATTGTTTGTTATCCTGAATCCGGCAGTTATAGCGAACTCACCAAAAAGATGAGCGATCAACCGCCGGATCCGGGGTTATGGATTACAGCGGCACTGCGGAATCGACCGCGATCACACCAAAGTCGGTCGGCACTTTCGTGCCTGTGCCATCATCGGTGGAGAAACGCGTTTTCATGTGCCCGCACACCTTCTCACCCATGACTTCCAGGTTGCTTTCGAAGTTGTACCAGTGCTCTTTCC
>JBDSSX010000223.1:0-3620 GCA_039928555.1 Nitrosospira sp.
TTCCATATTTCACGGCGTGAGGTCCGCCCGCGGAGGTGGCAAGATTCCCGCCTATACTCGAATAGGCGGCACTGGAAGGGTCGGGAGGCCAAAAAAATCCATGGGGTTTAGCCGCATCCTGCACAGACTGATTGAGAACACCCGGTTCAGCAACAATCACACGATTGGCGGGATCAACCGAAACAACGCGCAGCATGCGTTCCAAGGATAAAGCCACGCCGCCTTGTTCGGGAAGACTGCCGCCCGAGGTACCCGTGCCACGCCCGCGCGGCGTGAGCGGGATTCCATGATCGTTGCAAAGCGCCACCGCAGCCTGCACCTCCACTGCCGTAACCGGAAAAGCAACCGCCACGGGCGGAAAGATCTTTCGGCTATTGTCGTAGGCATAAGCATAACAATCCACCGGATCCGTGAACAGCCGATCGGACGGCAAAAGATCACGGAGCCGGGCGATGAAATCAGCGGGAAGCATTCAATCTAAATCCGGCAGTTTATCGCTCATTTGTCAGTCTAGCACTATGATTGGTAGAGAATTTCTGTGCCACTTGATTCTCACCTCCTGATTGAGTCCGCTACGGGGCGGATTGCACCGTTTCCGCGGACCATGGCTGCGTTGTTTGCAACGTCCAGGAATGGAACCGACCATTCCGCGTCGTTGCGCCATGCCCCGTAACCCAAAAACTGCGCACTTCACCCCGTCCAACTGCCGGATTCAGGTTCAAAGATAACGGCACGACAGCGCCGCCGGTAAGCAACGAATCAATGAGAAGATTCTTCTTCACTAGAGCACATACCAGACTTGGCGCGTGACGTCGCGGCTTATAAGCCCCACCATCCATGCCGCAATCCGGGGCAAAAGATTTCGGGTATTGATATCCCGCTGCCAGTAGCGATCAACTCTGGTATTCAAAAATCTTTACCACTTTCTTTACCCCACTGGTCGAACTCGCAACCTCTACCGCACTCTCGGCTTCCTCGCGGCTTACCATGCCCAGCAGGAACACTACCCCGTTCTCCGTAACAACTTTTACATGATTGACCTGGAATTTTCCGGCGTCCATAAAACGACCCTTGACTTTGGACGTAATCAACGCATCATTACTGCGAGACATAAATGAGCTTATCCCCCCCACGATTATTTCATTAGTAACGTTATGTACATTTTCGACACCCATGACCAGGCTACTAATTTCCTTCTTTGCGCTCTCGGACGGAACCTCCCCGGTAAGCAATACGTTGCGATTAAAGCTCGTGACATTAACATGAACTTCACTTCCAAATTTTTCACTGATGCGCCGTCCGCTCTTTACTTCGATTCCTTCGTCCTCGACAAAAATACCCCCCGTACGCCGATCCTGAGATACCGCTACACCTGTACCAACCCCGGATACCACGCCAGCCGCAATCAACGCGGCGCACCCAGGAAGGAACGGAAACAGCAGCGCAAATAAAAACACCAACCTTCCGCTCGAACTTCTCATCAACGTGCCCTCACCTGTAAAAAAGAATCAACCGTATTTTCCTGCCACATCCAGTGGCCTCCATCCTGCTCACGGTAAAAGGCTACCGGGAACGCCATATCCTCGGCGCCATAACAACGCTATTCATCAAAAGCATTCCTGATCCATTCTATCTCCTCACCGCTGTAGCCCGATAGCAACACCGCATCAAAACGGCACGGAGGCGCCGCCCTTAAACCGGCAAGATAATGTCGCGCCGTCCGTAACAGCTTCGCCTGTTTGAACCGCGTGATGCTGGCTGCCGCACCTCCAAAAACAGAACTCGTGCGCAACCGCACTTCAACAAATACCAGCATCTCCCCATCCCGCATGATGAGATCAATTTCCCCAAAACGGCACCGGTAATTTCTTTCGAGCAACCGAAGACGCTGCTGTAAAAGAAATACCTCAGCATATCGCTCAGCCTCGCTGCCTTTCATATCCTGGCGCCCTACATAATTCAACTAAAAATGATAGCGCTATCCTCTCTATTGCCCCTCTGCGTAGCGGAGCACACGAGCAACCCCGCAGCATTGTCTGATTGATCCCGCAACGTCACCTCCGCTATCCTGGGAGCAATCCAATTCTTCAGCAGGGCGTCGAGGCGCGTAGCCGACACCGATCAACTAGCCAATATTATATTTTATAATGCGGCCGCCATCTAATCATAAAGCTTTGTAGTAATTTATCGGATCACGGCACAAAAAATCAATAATCCTGAATGCGGCAATTATCGCGAGCTCACCAAAAAGGCAAAGGTCAAATGGCCCACAAAATACCTTGTGGATCAGAATACAAAACCGAAAAATGACTGGTTAACCGCTGGATCCAGGATAATGCAGAGACAGTAAGCGAAAATACCTGCTGCCTATCGTTCTCCAAGTTTCGCGGCAGCTATCACCTCCTACGCACGCGCACCTATCGTAAAATCACCTTACTTCAATTGAAAAAAGCCGACAGGTTGCCTTATAGTGCGGCGATCCATACTGACAGGTCCAAATAGAATGCACCACAACAATATGATATCCACGAGCACGCTATATGTCGTCGCCACACCCATAGGCAACCTGCGCGACATTAGTTTTCGGGCGTTGGACATACTCGCAGCGGTGGATGTGATCGCCGCCGAGGATACCCGCACCACCGCGCATTTGCTGACGCATTATTCGATAGCCAAGAAGATGATGGCCTTGCATCAACACAACGAACGCACCATGGCAAAAAAGATTGTGAATCTGCTCGCCCAAGGAAAATCAGTTGCGTTTGTCACCGATGCCGGCACGCCGGGAATCTCTGATCCGGGGAGCACACTGGTGAGTCTGGTGCGGGATCAAGGCCACAGGGTAGTCCCGATCCCTGGCGCCAACGCGGCCATATGTGCCTTATCCGCATCAGGGATCATTATGCCCCATTTTCTGTTTTATGGATTTCTCCCTGTCAATCCGGGGCCGCGCAGACGCGAATTGGAGGTATTAAAACCGCAGACCCACCCGCTGGTATTTTACGAAGCCCCTCATCGTATACTTGAGTGCGTGGCCGATATGGTTGAAGTGCTGGGTATGCATCGCCAACTCACTATCGCCAGAGAATTAACCAAAGTGTTTGAGACATTTCACAGCTGCGCTTTGCCAGATGCCCTCGCCTGGTTGCAAGCTGACATTAACCGGCAAAGGGGCGAATTCGTGTTGCTAGTGTCTGGTGCGGAAGTCCGGACTGAGGAGGAAGTCAGTGATCAGGCGCGACATACGCTGACGCTATTACTGGAAGAACTGCCGCTGAAACAGGCGGTCAAACTAGCCGCGGAGATAACCGGTGAAAGCAAAAACATGCTGTACGCGTTGGCATTGGCGCTAAAGCGCGAGCCAAATAACAGAACATAGCAAGACAATTGTCATCAGCCGGGACAAAATTGCCAACGAACGTTACCGCCGCACGCGCAACCGCATCGAAGTCCACAGCCTGCTATCTTTGATCCTCCGGGGGTCTTCGGTTATAATCATCCTGTCGCATGGTTACAGCTTAAATGGTTCTTGCGAACGTGGGTAGTCCCCACTGACATCTAAATCTTTTGGAGATATCGACTATGAAAACACCTGCTACCTTTTATCATGCTGGCTGTCC
>JBDSSX010000224.1:0-9931 GCA_039928555.1 Nitrosospira sp.
AAAGCCATTTACGATGAGATTGGCGATCCGGTTAAGGACATAGACTCCCTCGTCGCGACCTCGCCGCTTTTTCACGCCAGGGAAATACGAAAGCCGTTAATGGTTATTCAAGGCGCCAACGATCCTCGCGTCATCAAGGCTGAGAGTGATGGGATCGTGGACGCCGTTAAGCGGCATAATGTCCCGGTGGAATATATCGTTTTCGATGATGAAGGCCATAGCTTCACGAAGAAGAAGAATCAGATCGAGGCCAATCGCCGGATACGGGAGTTTCTGGACAAGTACCTGAAAGGCGACGAGGCGGCCAGGTATTAACGAGCATTGTTCCGCCACCATCAAGCGCAGGTATTGCAGATGGCCATACCCCTATCGAAATCCATAGTTCGCATCAAAAAACTCACGTATTAGGAAATCCTCCAATCCCTTGCTATCTTCTATGCGCGAGGACAGAGTAACCACGCGGTCGAGCCGGTACGATTCCCAGTGAAATTCTTCTGCGTGGTACTGGCGAATCAGTTCTATCATTTTCCGAACGACAGCGCGCTGTATATCGCCATCCGGGCCCGCGGTGACTTCAACCACTTCGCGCCGGGGATTACTGACATCCGTTTTCCAGGCGCGAAACAGAAACTGGGCGGAACGAACCCCCATTCTGGTGATTTGAAATATTCCACTTGTGCCCGGGTCCCGAAGATTGCGCTTGACGTTAGCCATTCTGAGCTCTTCTTCCGTAGCCTCGCGTTCGACATTTTTGGGTTCCGTGGGCTCATCTTCAAAAATTCCTCCCGCAGTGCGGCGCTCTTTGGCTTCCTTCATATAATCCGTCAGATCTTTCGGAGGCTCCGGCTTGGGGGCTGGCGTGCGATCCGCCTTCGCCTCTTTCTTGGCGGTTCCTTTTTCGCGTGGAACCGGTTTTGCTTTTTCGGCACCCAGACGGGGCTGAGCTTTAGGCTGGGGCGGTACCTTGGGACTCTTCTGAGGTATGGCCGCAGATTTTTGTTCCCGCTTTTCTTCAGGTAATTCAATAAAGCTTGCCTGGACCGGAGGTGGCGTTTCGATTTTAACTTCGGGAGTCGTAAGGAAAAACCCGAACCCCCAGATGATGATCAGCCACAGGAGCGCCGCCAGTGGCAACGGCCACCAGACTCGAACCTCCTTCGCTCTGGAATACCGCATGCTAAGCGCGTTATTGGTGTTTCACCGCGATCAGAAAGTGCTGTGCACCGGCGGAGCGGGCGCGCAACATCGCCTGTACGACAATGCCCTGCGGCGCATCGCTGTCAGCGGACACAATCAGCTTCTGTTCTGAATCTTGCAGTAGCGGTTTTAGTGTGTCGGCCAGCGTCTCTAATGTGACGGGAGTACGGTTAATAAGAATTTGGCTATCGCTTGTCACCGTCAGTGTCACGGGAGTTTTGGCATTGAGTTTTTCGGCTGAGCCTTGGGGAAGATTCACCTGCAAGGAATCGAGATTCTGCATCGACAATGAGGACAGCATGAATGTTGCAAGCAGGAAGAACATGACGTCGATCATCGGGATGATTTCGATACGTCCTTTGCGAAACACTCTGGATTTACGCAGCTTCATTGTTACCGTCCCTCCTGGTCCAGACGGATGTGATCAATCAGGCGCGTTCCAAGACGCTCCATCTCATCCATTATTTGTGATTGCAAGCGAGAGAAATAATTGAACCCGAACAGGGCAATCAATGCGATCACCAGGCCGACCACAGTCGCGATGAGTGCCTCGGCTACGCCTCCTGTCACTGCGGTGGGATTGACGATTCCTTCGCCGCCGATGATCTGGAACGCAGTCATCATTCCGACGACCGTTCCCACGAGCCCGAGCAATGGCGCGGCGGTGACGATTGTTTCCAATATCCATAGCCGGCTGGCAAGAGATGTTTCGATCAACTGCGCTTCATCCGCCGCACGGGATTCGGTCCACCACGATGGACGATGTCTGTTACTGATCACCACCTCGAAGAACCGTTTGTAGTAGTGGCGCTCATCCAGCCCCGATAGTATCTTCTCAAGGTCGGCCCACGCAAAACCATAGGTTTCGACGAGGTTCAGCAAATCATGCGACAGGCGCGCATAACGCCAGTAGACAAATGCTTTCTCAAGCATGATGGCCATAGCGATTACCGCCAGCAACGACAAAGGCACAATAATTATCCCGCCGAGTTTTAATGCGGTCCAGGTTGCTTGTAGTTCTTGCATGTTTATCTCCAAACGGGGTGATACTCGTCCCCTTTTTAGTTTAAAAAACTCGTCGTTTCCCGCGAAACGGTCTGATCCAGGCTATTCAAGTCATAATTTCACCTGTGCCAAGCTGTAAGATCTTACAGCTATCCATGGCGCTCATTTTAAGGTTTCATAGCTCTTTTGGGTTGGCTAAACCAGCTTCGCAGCCAGCCTCGCAGCGTATTCCAGATTCATCGTTTGAGAAAGACGATAAACGATTGAATGGTTACGATTCGGGCTCATTACAGCGTGTCAAAAATAAAATCGCATCTGGCCAGAAGGAGGCAAGAATGCCAGCAATTGGCGCAAGCGGATCATCGTCGCCTCATGCGTTGAGCAGTGCGATAGAAATAATAAGCTAGTCGTACGGATTGATTGAATTTAACACCTGGAACGATAAAGCGATATGCATAGTTATTTTTTTGGAAAAAGAAAGATCAATAGCGCCAGGTTTTCGTAATGATATCTCCAATCAAGAACCTTGCAGGAAGGATTGCGTGTATCTCCAAGGCTACTCCGGAGGCCTGCGAATTTACACAAATCGAGAACGCGTGTACCAGAGTAGACGGCATTCTAGAGCAGAGTCTGAACGAAATTTATCTTTTTGACGCTCAGACTCTGCGTTTTGAGTATGTGAATAGCGCGGCACAACGTAACCTTGGCCATAACATGGATACGCTGCGGATGATGACGCCACTGGACATCAAGCCGGAATTTGATGAAGCTTCGTTCCGGGTCATGACCCATCCGCTTTTGCATGGCGAGAAGAAAGTACTCATTTTTGAAACCATGCACCTGCGTGCGGATGGTACGCTTTATCCAGTCGAAGTTCACCTGCAGCTGTTTACCCAATCAGGGCGCACGGTATTTCTGGCAATTATTCTCGATATCACCACTCGACGTCGCGCTGAATTGGCGCTACGGGACAGTGAGGAGAGGTTCCGGACTATAGTCAACACTATCCCGCAACTCGCCTGGATAGCCGAGGCCGATGGCTCGAGAACCTGGTACAACCAGCGTTGGTATGACTACACGGGCACAACGCCGGAAGAAATGGAAGGACTGGGTTGGCAGAAGGTGCATGACCCCGAGATGCTGCCTGAAGTGATGGAGCGTTGGACCAACGCCACCGCTGCCGAGGAGGTATTCGACATGGAGTTTCCATTACGCGGGGCGGATAGGCAGTTCCGTATATTCCTGACTCGGGCAGAGCCGCTAAAAAATGCGGAAGGCCGTGTAGCGCAGTGGTTTGGAACCAACACGGATGTAAATGAACAGAGACTGGGCGAGAAGGCACGACGCGAAACGGAGAAGCGGCTTGAGGTCGTCATGGGAAATATGAGTGAAGGTCTTGTTATTTCTGACCTTGCAGGTCAACCGCTGCATTGGAATCCGGCGGCGCTGGAGATGCATGACATCGACAACACGGAGGAGATGCTACTCAATCACCATACTTTTGCGCAAATCTATGAGCTTTCGACCGTCGAGGGAATCACCCTGCCATTCGACCAGTGGCCGTTGACACGCATACTCAAGGGTGAGTATCTGCATGATCTGGAGTTGCGGATTGGACGCGTGGATAGAGATTGGGAACGTATATTCAGTTATTCCGGGGCGCTTTCACATTATGGTGACGGCAAAGAATTGGCATTTCTTATCATTAAAGATATCACCGAGCAAAAAAATGCTGAAGGCGCACTACGGGATGCGAAGGTAAACCTGGAGCACAAAGTGGACGAGCGTACGGCCCAGCTCTTGGCCAAGAGCAAGGAGATGGAGAATTTTTGCTATTCCGTTTCGCACGACCTCCGGGCGCCGCTCCGTGGAATCGATGGCTATAGCCGTCTTTTATTAGAGGAATACCAGGACCAATTCGATGAGGAAGGCCGAAATTTTCTGAAAAACGTGCGGATGGCAACGACGCATATGACAGATATAATCGAGGATCTGCTCGCTTATTCAAGGCTTGAGCGGCGAGGGGTATCCAGGACGGCCGTAGAGCTTTCCAGCTTCGTATCCAGTCTATTGGACCAGTACCACGCCCGCTCCAAAAATGTGCGTCTCACTGTCGAGATCAGCGATTTTCATGTCAGTGTCGACCCGGATGGCCTCGCGATAGCGTTACGCAATCTGATTGATAATGCCTTCAAGTTCTCTGGATATGCAGCTGAACCGGCAATAGAAATTCGTGCGCAGGCTGCGAACAGTCATTGCGTTCTCTCGGTGCGCGACAACGGGATTGGATTCGATATGCGTTTTTACGACAAAATTTTCGAGATATTCCAGCGCCTCCATCGCGCTGAAGAGTATCCCGGTACTGGCATTGGACTTGCAATGGTACACAAAGCGATGGAACGGATAGGAGGGCGGGTTTGGGCGGAAAGCCAGCCGGGCGCTGGCGCAACCTTTTTCCTGGCATTGCCGTTATCCGGAGCGGGGCCGGCAGCGCTTTCGGGGGATAGTTAGTATGGTGCCGCCGGAAATATCGTTGCATAAAAATAACGATGAACCGTTTTATGTCTTGGCTGACACCAATATAGACGTTCTTAACGTCGCATTCTGGTGCTCTTGCCTGAAGCTGTTGCGTAATGATCCTGAATCCGGCAGTTGACCGCTCATTTGTTAGTTTGGCGCTATGATTCATAATGATATTTTGTGCTACTTAGTCTTCATCTTGTGAGTTAATTCGCTACAGGGTGAATTGCACGGTTTTTGCGGCACAGGGCTGCGTTGTTCGCAACGCCTTGGAATGGAATGACCCTTCCGCGTCGTTGCGCCTTGCCCTGTACCCCAAAAACCGCGCACTCCACCTCGTCCAACTACCGGATTTGGGATGATATTTCTGATGCACTGCACTACGATTTAACCATAACTATAAATATGACTCCGCCGATACTGCTCATTGAAGACAATCCAATGGATGTGGACCTTACGCGGCGTGCTTTCATACGGCACAATCTCAGTAATCCGCTCCAGGTGGCGCGTGACGGACAGGAGGCGCTCGACCTTATTGAAAAATGGAAGGCGGGTGAGTCCATGCCCGTAGTGATACTGCTTGATCTAAAATTGCCGAAGGTTAGCGGACTTGAAGTTTTGCGCGTCATCCGTGCGCATCCTGATTTTAGAACTATCGCTGTCGTAATTCTTACCTCCTCCGCTGAGGACCGTGATATTCATGAGGCCTATTCGCTAGGGGCTAACTCCTACATCGTGAAGCCTGTGGATTTTGATAAATTTATTGAAGTAGCCAGACAAATCGAGCTTTATTGGACTGTCCTCAACATCTCCAGCCTCCCAAGGCGCGGATGATGCTGGATCGGCGGTTGGCCGTTCGTTTTTCACGCATTTTTCAGCTCGGCGTCATGATCCGTACTGAATATCTGCCCCCTATGAACTGCATCATTTTTTTGGTGAATTCACCACAATTACCGGATTTAGGATAATGAAAGTCCTCTATCTTGAGGATAACGCCCAAGACGCCGATCTTGTCCGAATCGAGTTGCGCAAGCGTGCGCCGGATATTCAGCTGGAAGTCGTTTCTACCTTAACCGAGGCGCTCGCACGGCTCGAACGATTCCGTGAGATTTATGGAACCAGCCTGGAAACGGCGGGAGTCGTATTGGCCAACAGGGATGTTCCTCCGCGTTATGATCTGGTCCTGACCGATCTCAATCTCCCTGATGGTAGCGGCAAGACTTTGCTTGCCTGGGTTCGCAGTCAGCACCTGCCGCTGCCTGTCGTAGTACTTACCGGCTCGGGCAGCGAAGAGACCCTGGTGACATTGCTCCGCGCGGGTGCTGATGATTATGTCATAAAACGTAGCGATTTCCTCGAGACATTGGCGCTTGTGCTACGCGCGGCACTCGATAAATTCCAGACGGAAACCTTTCGCCGGGCTGCTACGCTAAGGATTCTTTACGTTGAGCCGAATGCTTACGATATGGACCTGACGAAACGAGAACTGGCTTCAATCGCTCCACACCTCCACATTGAATCCCTTCAGACCGCGGAGCAAGTTTTACGCCGTTTTGCGGTACCTGATCCGAAACTCATTACGGATGTTCTCCTGCTTGATTATCGTTTGCCTGGAGCTTCCACCACCGATGTTTTAAAGGAACTTTGCCAGGTTCGGGGACTTGATCTGCCAATCATTCTCGTTACCGGGCAGGGGGATGAAGAAATTGCGCGGCAGTCTCTCAAACTTGGAGCTGCTGATTATGTGGTAAAAAGTCCTGGCTATCTTCAGCGGCTACCCACAGTCATAGAAAACGTCTGGCTCCGGGCCGAGTCGACTCGCCGGGAGCGAATTTTGCTGGAGGAAAGAACGCGCCTTGCTCTTGCCACCGAAGCGGCCGCGATAGGCATTTGGGAGTGGAACACCGCTACTGGCGAGATCATCTGGGATGACCGCATGTATGAGCTTTACGGCGCTCCACGTGAGTGCGCAGTTACTTATGAAGTCTGGAAATCCTATGTACATCCAGATGATCTGGCGGAACAGGAGGTGAAACTGCGCAGGATTGTTGCCGGGAAAGGACAGGAGCGCCTGGATTTTCGAATTTTGCGCGCGCACAAAACCATACGTTATCTTCAGGTTGCCCAAACAGCGACGTGGAGTACGAGCAATAAGGAGCTGAGAGTAGTAGGAACCAATATCGACATCACCGAACGCAAACAAGCGGAATTAGCTATCCGGCAACACGCAAGGCAGCAAAGTCTCATTGCGGCGTTCGGGCAGCAGGCGCTCGCCAGCGCTGATCTTGACGAGCTGTGGAATCAGGTGGCGGCAGTTGCTTCTCAGGGTCTAAACATGGACTTCTGCAAGATTCTTCTGATTACTCTGGATGACCGTGCTTTTATTCTTAAGGCGGGTTCGGGTTGGCAAGAGGGATGGATTGGTCGCCACATCTCCACCATCGATGAGAATACGCAGAACCGGCTTGTTCTCACGAGCCGTGAGCCTGTCATCGTGGAGGATTTTCGCACCGAGACTCGCTTCACGCCCTCAGAGATTCTCAGGACTCATGACATCCGCAGCGGAGTCGGCGTGCTTATCTCGGGAACTGATGGCCCCAGTGGAGTTTTAGGTGCCTATTCCCGTGACACACTTCGTTTCACGCCGGCCAGTATCAGTTTTTTACAGAGCCTTGCCAATGTCCTCGCGACCGCGATTAATCGCAAAAGTGCCGAGGAGCGGCTTACCTATCTGGCCCAGTTCGATCCTCTTACGGGGTTGCCCAACCGAAGCCTGTTTCTCGACCGTCTCGGGCAGGCGATGGAGCAGGCGCAGCGCAACCACGGGAGAATCGGTGTTGTATTTGCTGATCTGGACCGCTTCAAGATCGTCAACGATACGATGGGTCACAGCATGGGTGACGGGCTGCTGGTTCAGGTCGCGCAACGGCTGCAACAGTGCGTGCGTTCCGGCGACACGGTCGCGCGTCTGGGCGGAGACGAGTTCTCGTTCATTCTTTCCAGCCTGGCTCATGCCGAGGATGCAACGCTGGTGGCGGAAAAAGTGATTGCCGCACTGTCACTGCCATTCGAGCTGGAAGGTCAGGAAATCTATATTTCCGCCAGTCTCGGGATTAGCATTTATCCCGGAGATGGTACGGACGCGGATGGCCTGCTCAGAAATGCTGACACTGCAATGTTTCAGGCCAAAGAACACGGACCCGCGATTTATCAGTTTTACTTGCCGCAGATGAACGAGCGTGCGGTCGCACGCCTGAAATTGGAAACGCAACTGCGCGGCGCGCTGGCACGGCGTGAATTCGTGCTGCACTATCAGCCGAAGGTGAGTCTGGTGAGTGGCAAAATCACTGGCTTTGAGGCACTGTTGCGCTGGCGGCATCCGGCGCTTGGGCTGGTGCCGCCATTCCAGTTTATCTCGGTCCTGGAGGATACCGGATTGATCGTGTCCGTTGGTGAATGGGTAGTGCTAACGGTCTGCGAGCAGATAGGAAAATGGCAGGATCAAGGGCTGGTTCCACACCCGGTTTCGATCAATCTCTCGGCACGGCAGTTTCAGCAGCAAGACCTCGATGCCGTGATTGGAGAAACGCTCAAGGTCACCGGAATTGATCCCCGACTGCTTGAATTCGAGCTGACCGAATCGGTGTTGATGAAGGAGGCTGAGACAGCCACCAATGTGCTGCAAAATCTGAAGGCCTTTGGTGTGCAAATTTCAATGGATGATTTTGGTACCGGCTACTCGAGTCTCGCCTACCTCAAGCGTTTCCCGCTCGACGTACTCAAGATAGATCGCACATTCATCCGGGATGTAACCACTGATCCCGACGACGCAACCATCGCGGTAGCAATGATTAACCTTGCGCACAGCCTGGGATTGAAAGTGATAGCCGAGGGCGTCGAAACCAGGGAACAGCTGGATTTTCTGATAGAGCACGGTTGCGACGAGATGCAGGGCTATTATTTCTCACGGCCACTGGCACTCGAGAGCGCTTCGCAGGCGCTTATTGAAGACCATCGGTTGCTGATGAACTAATCCAGATATCTCACCAGGCCGGCACGAGAATTATCGTAAGCAGGCATGATAACGATATTTCTCTAATAGGTTTGGCCAGATACGCGAATCACCTCGCAAACCAATTCGTCATCATCCCGCGATCCGGCGAAATATCCGAAACGATGAATTGGCTCCTCATTGCCTGAACGGTGAGTCCGGGACTTGGTTTGCAACCAACGCTGCCGAGGTTATTTGTTTCAGCAAAATTCTTATAAAGTTCTTTCCCTATCTTTCAATATTTGTTAACTTAGCCGGTGCCGGTGTTGATTTCCCGATCCGTGGGGTGAGCGGATGAGTTCTTACAATAGATAAGACAAAATGAAAAAAATTATCTTTGCGGCTTTCGCCATGTGTGCATTTGCCGGCGGTGCGTTCGCGCAGCAGGGGGGGTTGAATCTCAGATCACAAGCCGCGCTGATTCTGGACGCGCAGCATGGACGTATTCTTTATAACAAGAATGCGGATAACGTGATGCCGATCGCTTCCATTACGAAGCTGATGACAGCGATAGTGGTACTTGACGCGAAACTACCACTTGGCGCAGAAATCATGATAGAAGCCGCCGATATCGACGTTCTCAAGAATACCCGCTCGCGCTTGCGGGTAGGAGCAAGTCTTACTCGTCAGGAACTATTACGGCTGGCGCTCATGTCTTCAGAGAACCGCGCGGCGGCGGCGCTGGGACGCACTTACCCAGGGGGCATCCGTGCGTTTGTTGTGGCGATGAATGACAAGGCATTTGAGCTCGGCATGGGCAACAGTTACTTTGTTGACTCTACGGGGTTAAACAGCGCCAATGTTTCCACGGCGCGTGATCTGGCAAAATTGGTCGATGCCGCGGAAGATTACCGCATCATTCGTGAATTTTCCACTACCGCCGCGCATGCGGTGGAATTTGGAGACGACGATCGCAGTTTGCAATTCATTAATTCCAATAATCTGGTACGTAGCGGAACCTGGGATATTGGCATATCAAAAACGGGCTTTCTTAGCGAAGCCGGCCGCTGCCTGGTGATGCAGGCAATAATAACCGGTAAGCCGGTTATTATTGTATTGCTTGATTCCGCGGGAAAAAATTCCCGCATCGGCGATGCTAACCGTATCAAGAAATGGATGGAAACTGGCTTCGCTCGCAAAATTCGCGGCTAAATGGGC
>JBDSSX010000225.1:0-2229 GCA_039928555.1 Nitrosospira sp.
GCCCAACTGGGTGTGGTTTCGCTCCCCATGAAGAGTGAAACACCGAGCATACCCTCATTACCTACCCCCGCGATCTCGGAAGATGCGCCGTTTTCCAGGATGTAATGCAGGGAGACAATAGCCGAAGTGGGAAAGTAGGCATAATGAAGACGGCTGCCGGATTCACACAGAACATCGCCGAGCGGCATATGGACCAGTTCCAGATGAGATGCCAAACGTTTTAATTCAGCCGCCGGCAGTGCAGCAAGGAGCTGATTCTGGTCAGAGTGAGGTTGGCGGGAACTGGGCATTCTCTAGCTTATAGAGCACTGTCAAAATAAGCGTGGCCCGGACGGGCAAAAAGAAATCAAGAGATTCCGCATATGCCGAATTCTTATTTCTGCCGCCGGATTGCTTCTCATACAAATTATAATAGCACTTCCCCGGCATACTATCTCCTATCAAGCGTCCATTTTGTGCGATAGCGTACATACTATGGATGAGCTAAGTCTTATCATCATTTCCGTATGACGTAGCAACTGCGTGTCAGGAGCGATGTTGTTATTGCAATGCTTAGATCGAGCGAAAACAACAGAAATATAATCTTGACAGATTTGTCCCGGACGTTTCATAAATTCGAGTGATGATTGCGCAGGATTTTGTGAAAGAGTGGCGTAATTATTCATACGCCCGACTGAACAAAATTTCCATACGAAACAAAAGACAAGCAAGGACGCGCGTCAATTTATGAACATTCGGGTTATGTAACAGAGGCATGTGACAAATTCGTTTTTCAACCATTCGGAGTTCAATATGAAACAGGTAAACAAAATTTATGCCATTTTTGCCGCTATTCTATTTATGTCCATGCTGGGTTGCGCATCAACGCCGAAGACGGAAGGTACCGGGGAGTATGTTGACGATAGCGTAATCACAACGAAGGTGAAAACCGCGATTTTTAATGAGCCCACATTAAAATCCGCCGAGATCAATGTCGAAACCTTCAAAGGTGCTGTTCAACTGAGTGGCTTTGTTTCCAGTCAAGCCGACATATCCAAAGCGGTGGAGCTTGCTAAAAATGTCGCCGGTGTGAAGTCCGTGAAGAACTCAATGCAGGTGAAGTAATGCGATGGGAGATCACGCAGTGATCTCCCATCGGAAGATCGGCGGCTCGCAAGAATGACTGGGACATTATTTCCCGAAATGTAGTTTCTTCTTTTGCCTGATTTTACTTGCTCCACCGTCAGCAGTACCACACAAGCGGGGAAGGATTTTACATAATCCCGGCATCACAACAAGACTGCGGTATCATGAAACTCCATCGCTATTGCGGAAGACGTGTGTTTTGATCCCATTATCGATTCACAGTAACCTGGAGAAATTCAATTGAAAGCTGGCGGCCTATCGGATTTAAAGGAAATCAGCTGCAAAAACGTCTGGCGGGCCGATATTTTGCCGTTTCTTCGGACCGTAGAGCAACAATTGGCCTTCAATACTTTCAGAATTTATCCTCACCTCCGTCGCTTTTTCACTTCGATGCTTCAGGTCCGGCAGGTTGCTAGCCCGGATATTTCACCAGACCGGCCCGAAAATTATCGTACGCGGCATAGCTAATGGCGCATTTGACCAATAGCGTTGCAATCCAATTCCTGCCGCCTGCCTTCGCGGGTGCTGACAGGTGGTTCGTGGTAGTTTTGCACGCCCCGCTTCGTGCCAATGAGCCCGGCTATCAGCTGGGCGCAGGATACGCAAATTCCCTCGCCATCATCCCGCGTCTTTGAAATATCCGGACTAGAGACATGACAGTTTCAGAGCTTTTGCTCCCCATTACAGCACGATTTCGCAAAATCGGAAAACCTGGCGTTCCGCTTAGCGAAGAATTACCTCTGCGGTCCGAGCTATTCAGCGCCGATCAGATGGAATTGTATGGTGGAATTCTTGCGGCTTCTCACGAATTATTGCCAGCGCGTGGTACGGATCAGCTTCTGGCGCGCCTGGATGAGAACGAGACCACGCTTTTCAATATCTGTAATGTATTGACCGAAGCAGTTACCGCGGACCAACCGCTTACACCAGCAGGCGAATGGCTTTTCGACAACTTTTATTTGATAGAAGAGCAGATCCGCACCGCCAAGCGTCACCTCCCCAAGGGCTACAGCCGTGAATTGCCTCTTCTTGCGCTTGGACCATCAACCAATCTTCCCCGAGTGTATGACATTGCTCTGCAGGCGATCTCGCATGGGGATGGCA
>JBDSSX010000226.1:0-5017 GCA_039928555.1 Nitrosospira sp.
AGCATGAGCGCCATCGGCTTGCCTACGATGTTGCTGCGGCCTACCACTACCGCATGTTTACCCTCGACCGGAATGCCGCATTTTTCCAGCATTTTCATTACGCCATAGGGCGTACAAGGCGGAAAAACCGTATTGCCGGTGACCAATGCGCCGACATTGTAAAGATGGAAACCATCCGCGTCTTTTTCTACCGCGATGGATGCAATGATCTTGCTGCTCTCAAAATGCCGGGGTAGCGGCAGTTGCACCAGAATACCGTGGATTTGAGGATTCCTGTTCAGTTCCTGAATGCGCTGTATCACCTCGTCCTGGCTCGCCCTTTCCGGGAATGCATGTATTTCAGAATAGATTCCCGTCTCGCTGCAGGCCTTGGCCTTGTTTCGCACATATATGCTCGAAGCCGGATTGTCACCGGCAATGACCACAGCCAACCCCGGCTGCATGCCATTTTGGGTTAAGCGCTCGGCGCGAACCTTCCATTCGGCCCGCACTTCTCTGGCTAACGCATTGCCATCCATGATTATGGCACTCATTATTTGGTCGAATCGACAATATCGCGGGATGTGTGGACAGGCGATTATACTTTGTCCGGGTGTGGCTTTCACCTTCCGTGCAGACTTATCGTGAGAATGCGTTCATGAATACGCTTGCGAGCAGCGTTCTAACCCGGTTGCCGGCCTCGAAAAGAACACAAGCAATTCCGGATCGAGGGTACTCCCCCGCGATCACGCCGGAGGAGTAGTTGGCGAGCCTGGTTTTTTGATCTTCATGCGGTAAATCAAGACCCCGATCAAGAACGTCGGAAGTACAACCAGGATAGCTGCCAGGAGCCCCGCCGCCAACACATCAATTCCTTCAGTTTTTGGAAGGAAAATCGTTACGGCCCAAATGGTTATAAAGGCCGCTACCGCACCACCGATAAACATGATCTTTTTACCACGTTCAAAAAGACGCCAGAATGCCCCCGAAACCCGCGCCTCATTTCGATACTCATCAAAGATCATGGCCAGGCTATTGTCATCCGGTACCGCTTCATAACCGATCGTGACAGCAAGTGTGTCGTCGCCGTCTTCCACTCGAGACATATTATTCAGAAATGCAATTCGTTGTTGAGCCTGTTTTTTAGTCATGCCATCGCTGATGAGCATTGATTGAAGCGCCGCAAACGCATGATCACGGGCATTGGTTGATAAGCCGAGACTCTCGCCGCGGCGCCACATGACACCCGCCAGGTACAATTGAATCGTCATTTGCCTGAACTGAGGCGCAAAGTCATACCCCTTGTCCTTGATTTTCGCAAGCTGAGAAGCCAGCATCTCTCGCGCATGTTGTACGCAAACATCAATCCCGGTCGTTTCCACGTCAGTTTTCGTGTCATTCATTGTCGTAATTATGAAGCTGTGCCCCAGCCTAACTTTGAATTTGTAGAGGAACCCATTATATACTGGCTATACTGGTATGGGGTCTGTTGAAAAAAAGCTGAGTCGTCCGGTGTGGCGATAGTGCTTTGACTGCAATGGCGCGAATTTACGGTTCCTTTCCGCACTGTTTGATGATCCGCTCCAAATTCTCCGCAATAATGCCTTAACATTTTTCATAAATCAGATACGGAAAAAATTTCTCAATATTATAATTTGGTCAATCTTCAATATGCGCTTCATGCGCGTCTATAAAGGGGAGCTGTCATGAAACATCACAAATACCTAATCGTCGGCGGCGGCATGACTGCCGATTCCGCTGTTCACGGTATCCGCAAAATCGACCAGGATGGCGCCATTGCCATGATTTGCGAGGAGCGTCATCTGCCTTATGATCGTCCACCCCTTTCCAAGTCGCTGTGGAAGGATACGCCGTACGAATCCATTTGGCGTAACGCCCATGGCCTCAATGTCGCAATACATTTAAGCAAAAAAATTGTGGCTCTCGATCCATCGAAAAAAACCGCGACCGACGATGCCGGCAACGTTTACACCTATGAAAAACTTTTGCTTGCTACAGGGGGTTCGGTACGGCGCTTCCCCGATTCCAGCGAAAACATAATCTATTTCAGAACCGCGGATGACTATCGGAAGTTACGCGAGTTGAGTGAACAGGGTTCGGATTTCGTTGTGATCGGCGGAGGCTTCATTGGTTCCGAAATCGGCGCGGCGCTTGCCATGAACAACAAGCGGGTCACGATGATTTTTCCGGAAAGCGGTATCGGCGCGCGCGTTTATCCACGACCTCTGGTTGAATTCATAAATTCTTATTATCGTGAAAAAGGGGTCACCGTACTTGCGTCGGAAACCGTCAAATCTGTTCGAACTACCGGCGGCAAGACCATTGTGACCACGGGAAACGGCACGGAAATCTCCGCGGATGGGGTTGTGGCCGGGCTGGGTATCCTGCCCAACACCGGCTTGGCCGTACAGGCCGGACTTGCGGTAGACAACGGCATCGTCGTGGACGAACAACTCCGTACGAGCAATCCCGACATCTATGCAGCGGGCGATGTGGCGAACTTCCATAGCGCCGTGCTGGATAAGCGTATGCGCGTGGAACATGAGGACAACGCAAACGTCATGGGAGAGATGGCGGGTCGAAACATGGCCGGACAATCGGACACTTATCGTCACCAGCCTTTCTTTTATTCCGACTTGTTTGACCTGGGCTACGAAGCGGTGGGAGAGCTGGACGCCAGCCTTGATATTATCGAAGACTGGAAGGAACCCTTCCGCAAAGGTGTGATTTATTATTTACGTGATGCACAGGTACGCGGTGTCCTGCTCTGGAACACATGGGGACAGGTTGCCGCCGCCACCCAGTTAATTGCGGAAAAAGCCACGCACTCCCGCGCAACACTGGAGGGGCGAATAACGGACTAACCGTCCTTTCAGTTTCCCTGTCGCGTAAAAATCGAGCCGCATGCCAGACTTGTTACCCGCCTGTTGCAAGCGCATTCAACCGCGATGGGCCAACCCGCTGCAAAACAGGATTTCAACCCATATAAATAGTTGCGGCGCACTATCTTGACAACGTTAACCCTTACTCGCCCGGACGATTGGCATCTTCACCTGCGCGACGGCGCGCAGATGCGCGCAGTACTGCCGGACACCGCGCGACGCTTCGGCCGCGCCATCGTCATGCCTAACCTCAGGCCACCGGTGATGACGACCAGCATGGCGCTGGCATACCGCGAGCGTATTCTTGCCGCTCTGCCTCGGGGAATGCGCTTCGAACCGTTGATGACGCTATACCTTACCGATAACACCGCGCCCGAGGAAATTATCGAGGCCCGGAGAAGCGGTGCGATACAGGCCGTGAAGTATTATCCTGCCGGCGCCACCACGAATTCCTCAGCGGGCGTTACCGATATTGCCAGGTGCTACGCCACGCTCGAGACGATGGAACAGGCGGGCATGCCGCTGCTGGTGCATGGTGAAGTGACCGATCCCGAAGTGGACGTGTTCGACAAAGAAAAAATATTTCTGGAACGGGTGCTGATCCCCATAACGCGACGCTTCCCGCAATTGCGGATCGTGTTCGAGCACATCACCACACGGGAAGCGGTGGAATTCGTCAGGGGTGCCTCAAGCAATGTTGCCGCCACCATTACCGCCCATCATATGCTACTGAATCGAAATGCCCTGTTTCAGGGAGGTATCCGGCCGCACCACTATTGTCTTCCTGTGCTGAAGCGCGAAACTCATCGCCGTACACTGATCGAAGCCGCCATCAGCGGTAACCCGAAATTTTTTCTCGGCACCGACAGCGCGCCGCACTCCCGATCCACCAAAGAAACGGCCTGCGGCTGCGCAGGCATTTATACCGCGCACGCGGCGATTGAACTGTATGCGGAAGCTTTTGAACAAGCAGACGCGCTGGATAAACTCGAAGCCTTTGCCAGCTTTCATGGTGCGGATTTCTATCAACTGCCGCGCAACAAGGAAAACATTACACTGAAAAAAGAAAACTGGAGCGTGCCCCCGCAACTGGAATTCGCGGATGATGTAGTGGTTCCGCTACGGGCGGGGGAAAACCTGGCCTGGAAACTGGTCGACGAGTCTTGTGTAGCCGAGTAAGACAAGTCCAGGTTTTCCATATATTCGTTCTGATCGCATGACAATTTCTGAAGTTCCCTTAAGCATGCCCCGCGCACTCGCGCTTCTCAAGGACATCTTCGGCTATCCCGCTTTTCGCGGACGGCAGTCCGAGGTGATCGCGCATGTTGCCGGGGGTGGTGATTGCCTGGTGCTGATGCCGACGGGTGGTGGCAAATCGTTGTGTTACCAGATTCCGGCGTTATTGCGTGACGGCGTTGCGGTGGTGGTCTCACCGCTGATTGCGCTCATGCAGAATCAGGTCGCGGCGTTGCATGAAGCCGGGGTGCGCGCCGCATTCCTCAATTCTTCCTTGTCACAAACGGAAACCGTGGCAGTCGAACGCGGCATGCTCGCCGGTGCATACGATCTGGTGTATGTGGCACCCGAGAGATTGTTGACACCGCGCTTTCTCGATCTTCTGGCGCACACACCGCTTTCGCTGTTCGCCATTGATGAGGCGCACTGCGTGTCGCAGTGGGGGCACGACTTTCGTCCGGAATACATCCAGCTTTCGATTCTGCATGAGCGATTTCCCCACGTACCACGTATCGCTCTGACGGCGACAGCAGATAATGTAACTCGCGAGGAAATCGTCAGCCGCCTTGGCCTCGAAGGCGCCCAAATTTTCATTTCCAGTTTCGACCGTCCCAATATTCGTTACCAGATCGTGGACAAGGTGAACGGCAAGGTGCAATTGCTTGCTTTTATCCATGCTGAACATGATGGCGACGCCGGCATTGTTTATTGCCTGTCGCGCAAGAAAGTCGAAGAAACGGCGGCATGGCTGGTCGAAAAAGGCGTACGCGCGCTTGCGTATCACGCCGGCATGAGCACGGAAGATCGCAGCCGCAACCAGGAAAAATTTCTGCGTGAAGATGGCATTGTAATGGTCGCCACAATTGCGTTCGGTATGGGTATCGACAAGCCGGACGTGC
>JBDSSX010000227.1:0-5284 GCA_039928555.1 Nitrosospira sp.
TGACGTAGCGTAGCTCCTCAAAGCTGACGCTCGGCTGCTGACTGGCGATGCGCTTCAAGCCGACGTTGGTGCCGATGCCGAACAGGCAAAGCAACAGGCGGCGTTGCAACAGCGCAGGATCAAGCGCTTCCCGGCTACCGCTGGTGCGAAACGCAGCCGTGAAGTTGAGCCGTAGGTCAACCTCCTTGGTAATGTCGATCAGTTCCACATCCGACCAGCGCCGCCCGATCTCCCGTTTGAGCGCCGCCGTATTCGGTGGCTCGGGCTGCCGATCAAGCGGCATAAGGTGAATGAGGTTCTTGCCTTGCTGACGCAGGCGAACCTTTGGATTGTCTGGAAGTCCGGTGTTCAGTGTTGCCAGCCATTGCCGCATAGCCCCCTGGATCTGCTCGATGAATACGTCCCCATCCTTGGGAGCCTTCAGCAGCTCGTAATAGCTGTCGCGCTTGGTCGCAAAGTCGGCTGGCAGATCGTGCTCCGGGTTGCGATAGCGATCCGCGCCAGCTACCCAGATTTCCTTGGTGCGCAGGCGTTTGCGTAGGGCGCGTAGTACGCAGATTTCATAGTTGATGCGATTGACCCTGTCTTTGCCTTCTTTGTCCTGCTCCACCACGATATCTCGCCACTTCTTCTGTACGATGCCATCGAGCGGGACGTCGTCGGCGTCGTAATACTGCTGATGGCTATCGCGATTGGCCTTGAGCACATCCAGGGCTTCGATGACGGGGCGATGCACGTTGTTGTTGGATTGGAAGCGTAGCGCGTTCAGCACCGGCACCAGCATGCGCCGGTAGTGGTGGCCATAGGATGAACGCATGGTTTCCTGTACTTCGCGCTCGAAGTCGAATCCCATGGCCTTGAATTCGGCAACCAGCTCCTGCAGAGTCTTCTGCCCTACCACCGGATAAACCACCTCCTTGATGATCCCATCCGGCTGGTCCACCGTGGCTTCAGCCAGTTTGAACAGCAGACGTGCTTTGCCGCGCACCTTCTTGAATGCAGCGAACTGGCGCTTGTCGATCCTCTTCTCGGCGCGGGCACCCAGGTTGTGAATGACCTGCAACAGCAGATCGATCAATGCATCAATCAACTGTTGCTGTCGCCGCCAGCAGAACATGGCCACCATGCTGTAGCGGATCGCGTTTGGGTGGCGCCGTAGTTCGCGAATCGATTCCGTCGCGCAGCGCTGCCGGAATTGTTCGATGAATTTGGCGAGAACATCCTGAAACACCTCTGGCGCCAGGCCGATCTCGTCGATGCACTTGAGCTTGGCGATGGCGACCAGCAGGCTATCGAGGTTGGCCTTGCCGGGATCGGTCTTGAGGTTGCTAAAGGAGATGGTCGTCGATTCCTCGCTGTGCGCTTCGTCGGGGTTCTCGCTGGCCAGCAGTCGGTCGATGGCGGTTTTGTTGTGCGCGCTCAACCGCGAATGAATGGCCGCTTGCTGTTGCGTCTCGTAACCATGCATGGCGGACCGGATGACGCGATCAAGGTAATCGCCGACGGGTGGCTCGAGACGCTGCGTGCGGCACCAGTCGAGCGCCATGTCGTGACCATAGCGGGCTTGCGGGTCAAACGGAAATACATCGTCGCATAGCCACTGAACAAGCTGTTGCAGGTCAGCGCCGGTTGCGCGGCGGAAACCAAGGAAATCACGGATAGTGCGCCGATGCCGCTGCCCTTGGCGGCCGCAAAGTTCATACGAAGACAGCGCTTCCGCCATTGTCCCGAGTTGCGCTGCCAGCCACTGCGCAGCGCTTGGGTCGATCTCATCATGGCGCTCGGGAAATCGACCTTGCAATTGCATAAACTTGAGCTGAGCCGCGAAACCGAGTCGCCCTTTATCGGTCATGCCTGACAACAATGCGGACTCGTCAATGGTGAGCGTCCACAAGTCCCGGGCGTCTGGATCGTTCCATGCCGCCGGCCGAGCCGCAGACCGATAGTCAGCAGGCTTTTGCCGAGGTGGCGAAAAACTATTGAAGTATGACCGAAAGCGGGCGCTTGAGAAGTATCCGGAACTTGTGCATCTACCGGGGGAATAAGTCTTCGAAGGTGCGATCGTTACCCGGCCTTTCACCGCAGCTCAGCTCAACGCTTTCGCAATGCGCCGCAGTGCATTTTCCAGATTGGTCATGGTGGTGGCGAAGGAAAGCCGGATATAGCCCTCGCTGCCGAATGCCGAACCTGGCACCACCGCTACGCCGCCGTATTCCAGCAGGTATTCGCTGAGAGCGATATCGCTCGTGTCCTTCAACACACCTTTGGCATGCAGTTGCGCGATGGCCTCCCGCGTATCGGCAAAGGCGTAGAATGCGCCTCCTGATAGCAGGCACCTGACGCCCGGCATGGCATTGAGCGCACCGGTAACAAACTCGTTGCGTTCCTTGAACGCTTCCACCATGGGCACAATACACGATTGGTCGCCATTAAGCGCCGCTTCCGCGGCGGCCTGGGATATGGAAGCGGGATTGGAAGTGCTCTGGGACTGGATGTTTTCCATGGCGGTAATGATATGCGCCGGACCGCCGCAATAACCAATGCGCCAGCCGGTCATGGCATAGGCCTTGGATACGCCGTTAAGTACGAAGGTGCGGTCGTACAGGGCCGGGCAGGCATTGAGGATATTCACGAACGTGCCGCCGGAAAGCAGAATATGCTCGTACATGTCATCGGTGGCGATCAGGATATCAGGGTATTTCAGCAGAACTTCGCCCAGCGCTTTAAGTTCATCGAATGTATAAACGCCGCCGGAAGGATTGCTGGGGCTGTTGATGACGAACATCCGGGTTTTGGGCGTGATGGCTTTTTCCAGTTGCGCCGCGGTTATTTTGAAGCCCTGTTCGATCCCGGCTTCGACAATCACCGGCTTGCCTTCTGCGATCAGAACGATGTCAGGATAGGAAACCCAGTATGGCGCGGGGATGATGACCTCGTCGCCAGGGTTAATGACCGAGAGTGTCAGATTGAAGAAGCTTTGCTTGCCGCCGCACGAAACCAGAATTTGCTTCGCGGTATAGTCAAAACCGTTGTCGCGTTTGAATTTGGCAATGATGGCATTTTTCAGGCCGGGAGTACCGCCCACCGCCGTGTATTTGGTAAAACCTTTATTAATGGCGTCAATGGCAGCATCCTTGATATGCTGCGGGGTGTCGAAATCCGGTTCTCCGGCGCCAAGTCCGATGATATCCTTGCCTTCTGCCTTGAGCCGGGCGGCGCGGGCGGTGACGGCAAGGGTAGGGGAGGGCTTGATGGCCTGAACGCGCTTTGAGAGTTCCACGATAATGTCCTTAGTATTCTTGCACTGATGCACTGATGCGGGCTATACCCGCATGATAATATTAGCCGAAGAATTAATTAAGCAATAATCAAAAAATATTGAGCCGGGCATTATACCTGTGATCGTTACCTTCCCCAATAGCCCTTACAAGCTGCATCAACCGTTTACCCCCGCAGGCGATCAGCCTGAAGCCATCGACAAGCTGGTGGAAGGGATAGAGGATGGCCTCGCGTTCCAGACGCTGCTGGGGGTGACAGGTTCCGGCAAGACTTTTACGATGGCTAACGTGATTGCACGGCTTGGGCGTCCCGCGATCATCATGGCACCGAACAAAACGCTGGCGGCTCAACTCTATGCCGAAATGCGCGAGTTCTTCCCTGAAAACGCCATCGAGTACTTCGTATCCTATTACGACTATTATCAACCGGAAGCCTACGTCCCTTCGCGCGACCTGTTTATCGAAAAGGATTCCAGCATTAACGAGCACATCGAGCAAATGCGCCTGTCCGCGACCAAGGCACTGCTTGAGCGGGATGACGCCATAATTGTCGCGACCGTATCGTGCATATACGGTATCGGTGACCCGGTGGATTATCACGGCATGATTCTGCATCTGCGCGAAAATGAGAAAATCACCCAGCGCGAGGCCATACGGCGCCTGATCGAAATGCAGTATGAGCGCAATGAGTTTGAATTCGGCCGTGGAACCTTCAGGGTGAGGGGAGACGTGCTCGACATATTCCCGGCGGAAAGTTCAGAAACCGCGGTGCGGGTATCGCTGTTTGACGATATTGTCGAAAGCATGGTGCTGTTCGATCCGCTCACCGGGCATACGCTGAAACAAGTATCGCGTTATACGGTTTATCCCTCCAGCCACTATGTAACGCCCCGGAGTACCACCTTGCGCGCCATCGATACCATCAAGGACGAACTGAGAGAGCGCATCGATTTTTTTCAGCAAAACCATAAGCTGGTGGAGTTGCAGCGTATCGAACAGCGCACCCGCTTTGATCTGGAAATGCTCAATGAACTGGGATTCTGCAAAGGTATCGAGAACTATTCGCGGCATCTTTCGGGGAAAAAACCGGGGCAGCCACCGCCTACCCTGATAGATTATCTTCGCCCCAATACGCTGATGGTGATTGACGAGAGCCATGTGACCATTCCGCAGACAGGCGGAATGTACAAGGGTGACCGTTCCCGCAAGGAAAATCTGGTGGAATATGGCTTCCGTCTGCCTTCCGCGCTGGATAACCGCCCGCTACGATTCGACGAATTCCGGCAAATGATGCCGCAAACGGTATTTGTCTCGGCAACCCCCGCGGAATTCGAGCGTGCTCACAGCGGCCAGGTGATTGAACAGGTTGTGCGTCCCACCGGCCTGGTGGACCCGCAGATCGAGATTCGTCCTGCAACTACCCAGGTCGACAACCTTATGTCAGAAGTCAGTCTGCGCACAGCCAAGGGTGAACGGGTACTGGTGACGACACTGACCAAGCGCATGGCCGAGGACTTGACCGATTATTTTTCCGATCATGGCATCAAAGTGCGCTACCTTCATTCCGACATCGATACGGTGGAGCGGGTGGAGATCATTCGCGACCTGCGGCTGGGCAAATTCGACGTGCTGGTAGGTATCAATCTGCTGCGCGAAGGCCTGGATATTCCGGAAGTGTCGCTGGTTGCGATTCTGGATGCCGATAAAGAAGGTTTCCTGCGATCGGAACGCTCGCTGATCCAGACGATGGGCCGGGCAGCGCGCCATATCAATGGCACCGCAATTCTCTACGCCGATAGAATTACCGGCTCCATGCGACGTGCAATGGACGAAACCGAGCGTCGCCGCAATAAACAGATTCTGTTTAATCAGGAGCACGGCATCATACCGCGAAGCGTGCACAAACGCGTGAAGGACTTGATCGACGGCGTTTACAACATTGAAACCGCGCAGCAGCATCTAAAGGCTGCGCAGGTGCAAGCCCGTTATGATTCCATGAGCGAGGT
>JBDSSX010000228.1:0-2659 GCA_039928555.1 Nitrosospira sp.
GGAACGGGATAAGGTTCCACCTCGATATCTCCAATGGAGAAACGCCTGTAGCCGTCTATGATATTTATCACTGGCAACAAAGCGAATGCCTTCGCCACACCGCGCAGCGTGCCGTGCGTCAGCCATACCGGGATATTGAATTTGCGTGCAAGCCGCGCCACGCCGCCGATATGGTCGTCGTGCTCGTGAGTGACAATAATTCCATCTATCATACCGGGATCAAGACCGAGCCGTGCAAGACGAGCGATGGTTTCTTTCAGGGTAAAGCCGCAATCCAGTAGCAACCGGGTCCCCGCCACCTCGACCACAAGACCGTTGCCCTTTGAACCGCTACCTAAGCAGGCGAAGCGCATGCCGTGATGAGCAAGACTGATGATGGGGGGAGTATTCTACCGGCGTGTAAAAGCATACCTGAAATTTTACCATCACTGCTGCAACCTCCATCGAATATCCGCTAACATGAGCAGGGAAGATTGCTGCCCTTCCTTATGACCGGACGCAGGACAAACTGGCCGGCCTTGCCGTATGTTACAAAACAGGAGATCTTACTGGCTTGAGGAGCTTGTTACCTCTCAAAAGTAATTTGGATATCTCAATTGCGGGGAGTGGCTGCGCCAGATAGTAACCCTGGATTTCGTCGCAACCTCGCACTCGCAGAAAATCGAACTGCTCAACGGTTTCCACACCCTCGGCGACCACTTTAACGCCAAGACTATGCGCCATGCCGATAATTGCCGTCGCAATTGCGGCATCCGCGGGATTTGTGGTCACGTCCATAATAAAGGAACGATCGATTTTCAGCACATCGACAGGAAATCGCTTCAGGTAGGCCAGACTCGAATAGCCGGTCCCGAAGTCGTCGATCGAAATCCGGATGCCAATCGCTTTCAGCCTCCTGAGCGTATCGATCGTTTTTTTTGCGTGTGCCATCAGCGAGCTTTCCGTCAATTCCAATTCCAGCATATCGGAGTCGATGCTGTTCTCCCTCAGCGCTCTTTCCGTCTGGAGTTCGAATTCGAGCAACTCCGGCTCGACACCGTTCTCCTGGGTGGCTCGAATAACATCCCGGTTCAGGTTACCTTGTGAAAACTGCCGCCCTGATACATTGACTGATACGGGGATTTCCCCTACTCCTGAATGCTTCCATTCCGCGATTTGTTTGCACGCACTATGGATAACCCATGCCCCCACCCGGTTGATCAACCCGGTTTGTTCGAGGACGGATATGAATTCCAAAGGCGCAACGAATCCATATCCAGGACGATTCCACCTTATCAGAGCCTCCACTCCCGTGATTCGGCCTCCCGAGAGTTCCATTTTCGGCTGGTAATACAAAACGAATTCATTTCGATCGAGCGCCTGCCGCAAGGCATTTTCCTGATCCAGCTTCTTGATCGCACGTGCATTCATTTCCGCTGTAAAGAAGCGATACGTATCCTTGCCCGCGTTTTTTGACCGGCACATGGCTGTGTCGCCGTTTCTAATAAGCGTATCCGCATCAAGCGAATCCGTAGGATAAACGCTGATCCCGATGCTCGCGGTCACGGTCACCTGGTGACCCGGCAACGCGAAGGGCTGGCGTAGCGCCTCTCTGAGCTTGCTTGCGACAATTCCGGCATCCCCCGAGCCGTCAGGAGTGACCAGAATGCATCCAAACTCATCACCGCCCAAGCGCGCAATCATGTCCCTGATGCGCAGACACTCCAACATGCGCAGGCTGAACTGCCGCAACAACTCATCGCCGAGCGCACGTCCCAGCGTGTCATTAATACTTTTAAAATTATCAATACCAAGAAACAGAATCGAAATAATTCGCTGATTTGTTTCGGCTTGTTTGATTATCTTTCTAAGCGACTCATAAAAGAACGCCCGGTTGGGAAGACTGGTGAGCGCGTCATAATGTGCGCGCTGCGGCAATCGCCGGTCAACCTCCTTATAATGTGTAACGTCATTCATACTTGATATTTCTCATTTATCCTAAATCCGGTAGTTGGACGGGGTGAAGTGTGCGGTTTTTGGGGTACAGGGCAAGGCGCAACGACGCGAAATGCGACCGCGCAGGGCGGAGCAGTGCCTTCCGTAGGAAGGTGCGACCCCGAAGCGGGATGCGGGCGCCCCACGCACGTGGAACGCGATCGCAGCATCCCCTACGCTGCCCGATCCCCGCTTCGCGGGGCCCCTCGTGCGACGCTTCGGGGCGCCGTTCCATTCCAAGAAGTTGCAACGCAGCCATGTGCCGCAAAAACTGTGCAATTCACCCCGTCGCGGCCTTACCCAGAAGGTGAGAGTCAAATAATACGAAATATTGTTATTAATCATAATGCTGATCTATTAAATGAGCGGTCAACTACCGGATTTAGGTTTATTCATCGCAACATGATTGCGGCTGTTTGTCATCGCTTCATAGCACCGGCCCTTAACGTCCGACTTGCCAGCATAACATAAGCATGTTTCATGCCAATTACCCATGGCATCCAGGGAATCCCCGAAGAAGTCCCCGAACTGTCACGAGAGCACGATGGCGGCTTTGCGACTGGGATGCCTGGAAGTGGGGGGAGACAAGACGCGAATGGTTGATCCCTCCTCTGAGCCCCCGAGAAAGCAGACTACCCGTAAAGCACCATCCCATGCGGATTACCGTAAAATCCGGTACCCACTG
>JBDSSX010000229.1:0-2685 GCA_039928555.1 Nitrosospira sp.
GCGGTAGGCACCATGAGCCCGAGTCCAATATTCGGGTTGTTGCGCCCACTATGCACGCCCAAGTTCATGGTCTGGCTATTTCCCGTGTTATAGGCCGCACCGCCCTGCCCTCCCGTTGCCGTGGTAACGGAGGTTTGAGTCTGAAGCTGTTGCGAGTTCGACAATGCGCCGGCAACCGCCGCAGCCTGCGAAGCCGCCTGAGTGCCATGACCGAGATCAATCCCGAGACCGGGCTGGCCTTGCGCCTTGACTTCGACACAAGCCACCATGACAATCGCCGCTATTGTTGCCGCTCCGGCGTTTAAACCAGTTTTCTTCACTTGACCGCTTCTTGCCGCTGATCTTTCAGGTATTCCATTGCTCTACTTCCTTTTTTAGATTTTTCAATGATATTTCCCGATTTTGTTGTATTTTCGCCGATATTGGCTGATGTTACTTTCTTCACTTGTGCCCTCACCTTGCATTTATTACGTTTTCTTCCTGCCTGATTTTCTGGCTAATTTCCTCGTTCCGAAGCGCTCCGCCCGCCGCTGCCTCCAGGTCATCGCTCAGTCGCTTGAACCCAAGCGCGGGCTTGTCAGCACCGCCGGATAACACCTGCCTGGCCAATGGCTCATTCCCGATCAGCACCGGCGGGTCAGTCTTGAAACCTTTCTGGTTGTTATGCGCCGTCACAATGCCAATCAAGCTGGCTGGGTATTCCGGATATTCGTTGCGCGAGCGGAACCCGCGATAGCGGTTCTCGAATTCCTTCGCAACAAAAGGCCATTCGTCCTCACCTTTTCTTCCCAGCGCAATCCAGCCGCCCATATCCTGTATCACGCGATGAATCAGCGCATCGTCGAATACCACGTCGCAATATGTTCCAATGCGGCGCACCGCCTGATCGACTTTAGCCCAGGCTCTCAGTGCGGAATCCTGAGTCGAACCACGCAACATGCGGATGATGTCAGCAGGTTTGGGCGGGAACTGCCCCGCATCCGGGTTCGCCAGGTGCCGATTAAAGGCATCCACGATCGCTGCCAGATCATGTCCTTTGAGCGCAGTCCACCATACGTCCAGCGCAAAGCTCGAAACGCTCCGGCCATAGAACCCCATTACGCCGATAATGCCGTCGTGGAATTTCTGAAAATCATCGGTTCGCATGCTGGATTCCCCCCGATTCCCTCAATTCCCCCGATTCCGCCGCTTCCGCTTCTTTGCCCCTCAATTCGGGCGGGAGCCATCCTTGGGTTGCTGCCTTGTTGGATGCCTCAAGCAGTTCCTGCCTGTTAGGCATCCGCCCTTGGTGCAAAACCAGCTTTGCCGCTTCTTCGCGCTGCCTTTTTACCGTGCCTACAACATAGGCAAAGTTCGCTTTTCCCTTGGCGGCAGCGCTTCTCGCCGCTTGTACGAATTCCTCCTCCGCGGCTCCTGCCTGCAACAATGCCAGCAATGTCGGGTGGTGCGGATTGCAAGCCTGCACGCCATGCCGGGCCATGCCTTTACAACACGCACCCGCCACGCCGGGCGGCACCGGGCCTGTAGCGCCATTTTCATGAAGCGTTTGAGCGATAGGCTCAGATCCAGGTGCAGTCTGCAGTTCGCGCATACGCGCTGCTTCCTCTAATTGAGAAACAGTCTGTGTATCAATTCTTTCCAGGTCTTTATGGAACTGGTGCTGGTGCTGGTGAGCTTTGCCGTCGGGTCCCCGGCGGGTAGGCTCGGGGGTTATCTTGGCGGCCACATTTTCAGAAACCCCGGATAACCCGGCGGGTTTCTGCAAGATCTCGTAACGGCTTTCTATTTCGGCCACTTTCTCTCTGGAAGGACGCCCGCCTTTTCTGCCATTGATTCTTGCTGCTTCTATCTTTGGCCGGGCTTTGGCAATTTCACGGTCTGCGCGGGCGTTGTGGCGGAAGCCATCAATTCCGGAAACGGGAAAAAATTGTTCCGCAACCGCCCTCACGGCTTGTTGCTCAACCCGAGTCATGGCCCTGCAAACTCTGAAGAGGCTGGTAAGCTCTTCGGGCAACGGCTTTTCAACACTGAAATAAGTATCCAGCAGCATCGTATAGGCGCCGTGCTCAGCCAGGGAAAGGTGCGCGGTGTCGCGCTGATAGTCGCCGCAATAGCGTTCGTAGTAATTCACAGAAATAACCTTGTTTGCTTTATTTCTTTTAGCTTTAAGCGGCTTAAATTCAATTTTTTGCCTGAAATCGATAATGGCTGGCTATCTTTCGCCCCGAAATGCCGATGGAAAACATTATTACAAGTAACACTTGTGCATGTCAAGTGATTCTTGTAATTCAACTGCAAGCGTTGCTTGTATCATGCAAGAAATTATTGCAAAACTTCTTTTGACGTTCTGGTATCGCGCAAGCATGAATATTGCGAAAATAATTCGCGACGGGCGTGAAAAACTTGACTTGAACCAATCTCAATTGGCCGAGCGGGTTGGTGTCTCTCCGCAAGCTGTTCAGCAATGGGAGTCCGGCGCGACGCAGCCCCGTGGAAAGCGGTTGAACAAAATTGCGGAAGTGCTCAAACTGCCGCCGGCGCTGATGCATTTCGGGATACCCATGCCGCAGCCGGGACGGGTGGCGGAAACAACGCCGGCGGCATACGAGCCCGGCAAGGCAACTTCGGGTAAATCGCCCAAAGGTGCCGTTGAAGCGCCTGTTTCCGGCAGGGAAGCGCTAATCA
>JBDSSX010000230.1:0-4082 GCA_039928555.1 Nitrosospira sp.
CTTGCCGGCCACGGCCGGCGCTTGACTTACGTTGAGCCCGAGGAGTTGGTTGCATGAGCATTATTAATGAAAACGAAATCGCCCGTTGCGTACGCGAAGCCGTGAACGGTTATTTCAACGATCTGGACGGTGAAAAACCGCATGCCATCTACGACATGGTGATACGTAGCGTGGAGAAGCCGCTGATCGAACTGGTGATGAACCACGCCAAGGGCAACCAGACCCGTGCCGCCGAGTTGCTCGGTATTAACCGCAATACGCTGCGCAATAAAATGAAACAGTATCAGATTAAATAGGGCCAGGTAACCCAAGTAGCCCAAGTGGCCGGTAGAACAGCGCGCGAGAGAATGCTGTGGGAGCAGCTTGAGTCATATACTCGACTATAATCCTGAATCCGGCAGTTGATAGCTCATTTGATAGTTTAGTACTATGATTTGTAAAGAATTTTGCGCCCAACTAGCGGGTTTAGGATAATTCCAATAAATGACCATTAAACAAGCCCTCATCAGCGTTTCCGACAAAACCGGAATTGTCGAGTTTGCGCGTGAGTTGCGCCAGCTTGGAGTAGCCATCCTTTCCACTGGCGGTACCGCCAAGCTGCTGAGAGATGCCGGCCTGACCGTTACCGAAGTAAGCGATTACACCGGTTTTCCCGAGATGCTTGACGGGCGGGTAAAAACCCTGCATCCGAAAATCCATGCTGGTATCCTGGCGCGGAAGGATTCGCCTGAGCACGTGGCAGCGATGGAAAAGGCGGGGATTCCTGGCATTGAACTGGTGGTGGTGAATCTTTATCCCTTCAGCCAGACCGTGGCCCGTTCCGATTGCAGCCTGGAAGAGGCCATAGAGAATATCGATATCGGCGGCCCCACCATGGTGCGAGCCGCGGCAAAGAATTATAAGAGCGTGACGATCGTTACCGATCCGGAGGATTATGCGCCGCTGTTGGAGGAGATGAAGTCCGCCAGCGGCGCGGTCAGGCAAGAGTTCCGTTTCCAGCTCGCCTGCAAGGCTTTTTCGCACACTGCCGCCTACGATAGCGCCATCGGCAATTATCTTACTTCGATCGACCCGAAGGACGAGCAGAGCGGACAACGCCAAGCGTTTCCCGAGCGTCTCAATCTTAATTTCAGTATCGGCCAGCATTTGCGTTACGGCGAAAACCCCCATCAGCAAGCGGCCTTTTATCCCGACCTTGCGCCCGCTTCCGGCAGTCTTGCCAGCTACGCCCAATTGCAGGGCAAGGAATTGTCGTATAACAACATCGCCGATGCCGATGCTGCGTGGGAATGCGTCAAGACCTTTGATTTGCCTGCCTGTGTCATCATCAAGCATGCCAACCCCTGCGGCGTGGCCGTGGCCGATACACCGCTTGCGGCTTATAAGCTAGCGCTTGCCACTGATCCAACTTCCGCTTTTGGCGGCATTATCGCTTTCAATCGCGCGCTCGACGGCGCCGCGGCCGAAGCGGTGATCAAGCAGTTTGTCGAAGTGATCATCGCGCCGGAATTAACCGATGACGCAAAACAGATTCTTGCCCGCAAAACCAATGTGCGCGTGCTGACCTTGCCGCTCCAGGTAGGGGGCAATACTTTTGATTTCAAGCGCGTGGGCGGCGGATTGCTGGTGCAAACGCCGGATAACCTCAATGTCGCTGCGGCTCAACTGAAAGTCGTCACCAAAGTGCAACCGACGCCGCAACAATTGCAGGATTTGTTGTTTGCGTGGCGCGTGGCTAAATTCGTTAAATCCAACGCTATCGTGTATTGCGCGCATGGCCAAACGCTGGGCGTCGGCGCGGGACAAATGAGCCGGGTGGATAGTGCCCGCATCGCTTCCATCAAAGCGCAGAATGCGGGACTCGCTCTCGCTGGTTCGGTAGTTGCCTCGGATGCATTTTTTCCGTTTCGGGATGGGCTGGATGTCGTCGTACAGGCGGGCGCGAAGGCGGTCATTCAGCCCGGCGGCAGCGTGCGTGATGAAGAAGTGATTGCCGCCGCGGATGAGCAGGGCGTGGCAATGGTGTTGACTGGTGTGCGGCATTTCAGACATTGAGGGCTGCAATAGAATCCAGAACCGCAACGCGGATACTCGCAAACTTGAATGTAGAGACACCCTGATATGAAACTACTTGTAATCGGCGGCGGTGGCAGAGAGCATGCGATAGCATGGAGACTTCTCCAATCGGCGCGTGCCACCCGTCCCATAAAGGTATTTATTGCCCCCGGCAACGCCGGCACGTCACTGGAAGACGACTTTGAGAATCTTCCCATCACCGGAATTCCTGAACTGGTGGAGTTTGCCAAAAAGGAATCCATCGCCTTCACGGTGGTCGGGCCGGAAGCGCCCTTGGCGGCGGGCATCGTGGATGCGTTCCGCGCGGCGGGCCAGAAAATTTTTGGCCCCACCAGGCAGGCTGCGCAACTGGAAACGTCCAAGGATTTTGCCAAGGCTTTCATGCAGCGCCATGGTATTCCCACCGCTGCTTATGGCAGCTTCAGTTCCGCCGCCGAAGCCCATCATTATCTGGATCAGACAGGCGCACCCATCGTCATCAAGGCCGATGGGCTGGCTGCGGGCAAAGGCGTGGTGGTTGCCATGACGCTGGCGGACGCCCACGCCGCCGTGGACGCGATGCTGGTTGAAAACCGCGTAGGGGATGCGGGTGCGCGGATCGTGATCGAGGAATTTCTGGAAGGGGAGGAGGCCAGTTTCATCGTCATGGCCGATGGCCGTCATGTGCTGCCACTTGCCACCAGTCAGGATCACAAGCGCCTGAAAGAAGGTGATCAGGGCCCAAATACAGGGGGCATGGGCGCATATTCTCCCGCACCGGTAATCACGCCCAAGCTGCATGCCAAGATAATGCGCGAAGTGATCCAGGCGACAATGAACGGCATGGAGCAGGAAGGCGAGAATTACACCGGGTTTCTTTATGCCGGGCTGATGATAGCGCCGGATGGCGGCGTCAAGGTGCTGGAGTTCAATTGCCGCATGGGCGACCCGGAAGCGGAGGTCATCATGCTGCGGCTGAAAAGTGATCTGGTCACGCTGATGGAGCATGCCATAAGTGGAACCCTCGATAAGATCGAGGCGGAGTGGGATCGCCGCACCGCCCTGGGTGTGGTAATGGCGGCCCAGGGTTATCCGGACACGCCGCGTAAGGGAGACGTGATTCATGGTTTGCCGGAACTCCTGTCTGTGGCGTCACCGGAGAAAGATTTTCATGTGTTCAATGCAGGCACGGCCCTGGATGGAGAAAACGGCAAGGAAATCGTGACCGCGGGTGGGCGTGTATTATGTGTTACCGCATTGGGGGATAGCGTGAAGATGGCCCAGCGCCGCGCCTATGACATCGCCGAGCAAATTCACTTCGATGGCTGTCAGACGCGTCACGATATCGGATATCGGGCTATCAACCAACGAAATAGCGGCTTGGACAAATCTGCAGTGCGTAGCGTGTAGTGCGGGACAGGTATCGGGAGTTTGCATGGATACAACACAGCAAGTTAAAGAATTTTTTACCGGACTTCAGGAGCGCATTGTCGCGCGTCTGGAAGAGGTGGATGGCAAACGTTTCCGCCGCGATCAATGGGAACGCCCTGAAGGCGGCGGGGGGTTAAGCTGTGTAATGGAAGAGGGCAATGTGCTTGAGCGCGGCGGAGTGAATTACTCGCACGTATTCGGAGGCGGGCTGCCCGCTTCGGCCACTGCCGCCCGGCCTGAATTATCGGGACGCTCGTTCGAGGCAATGGGCGTATCGCTCGTGCTGCATCCGCGCAATCCTTATGCGCCCACGGTGCATCTGAACGTACGTTATCTTGAAGCGCATAAGGAAGGTGCCGAGCCGGTCTGGTGGTTCGGCGGCGGAATGGACCTGACTCCCTACTATGGGTTTGAAGAAGACGCCATACATTTTCACCAGACTTGTAAAGATGCATTGCAACCGTTCGGGGGCGACCATCATCCACGTTTCAAGAAATGGTGCGACGAGTATTTTTATCTAAAGCACCGCAAGGAGCCGCGCGGCATAGGCGGTATTTTTTTTGATGATTTGGGTAAACCGGATTTCGATACCTGTT
>JBDSSX010000231.1:0-2269 GCA_039928555.1 Nitrosospira sp.
GGTAAAACCGATTTGTTGCCAAAATTCATATCCAAAAAGGGAAGGCCGTTTTCAGCCTATCTGGTGACCGGTGCAGACGGAAAAGTGGGATTTGAGTTTGAGCCGAGGGAAACAAAAACAAAAACAAAAACAACGGTTGCAACCGCGGAAACCAAGGTGGCAAGACCAAAATCCAAGGCATCCGCCATCAAGAAAAGTGCTGTCCGGAAACCATAGTCCATGATGCCGCGGGCATCGAATGGCCGGGTTTAGCCCTTGGAGTTCGATAGGCTACGTTGGAACGCTGCAATGCTGTGTTTCGTGCTTCATCCTTCAGGTAGCGGGCGCCGGATGTTTTTCAATATAGGAGACAATATCACCGACGCAGGTAAATCCTTTCGCTTCTTCGCTATCAAAATTTATACCGAAAGTATCTTCCGCATCGAACAAAAGTTGAATCGTATCCATAGAGTCAAGTCCGAGGTCTTCAAATTTTGAAGACCTGTTTATGGTGGAAGCATCCAGATTCTCTACTTTTGTGGCGATAAATTGTATTACCTTTGTTTCAATATCCGCTGTATCCATATCTGATCCATTCCTTCATTCAAGGGTTGTGAAGACGATACTTGCATTGTTGCCGCCAAATCCAAAAGCGTTACATAGGCCGTTCCGCGGGTTCTTCCGCTGTGCGAGGTTTGGTGTGTAATCAAGATCGCACTCTGGATCAGCCTCATCAAGATTGATAGTCGGATGTACGTTACCCGTATAAAGGGCCATGATAGTGGCAATGCTGCCAATAGCGGCCGAGGCGCCGATGGAGTGTCCGACCATGGATTTGGTGGCATTGATGGCAATATCCCCAGCCCGGTCCCCAAATAGACTTTTAATGGCACGGGTCTCCACGATATCTCCAAGGGGTGTGGATGTCGCGTGGGCATTGATATGGTCGATGGAATCAGGATCCATTCCGGCATCCATAATGGCCGCCTGCATTGCCGCTACCTGACCGCCCATGTCCGGCATCACGATATGCGTCGCGTCGCATGCCTGTCCATAGCCAGCCAGGCGGGCATACATTTTTGCTCCTCGAAGTTTGGCCTGTTCTTCTCTCTCCAGGATGAGCATACCCGCGCCTTCCGCCATAACGAATCCATCCCGGCCCTTGGCGAAAGGCCGGGATGCTCGTGCTGGATCAGTATTGGAGCCGGTAGTCAGCGCATGCAATGCTTCGAAACCCGTCATGGTCAGCGGTAATACGCAACCTTCCGCACCCCCGGCAATCACGGCATCGGCTCTTCCCGTCCGTAAAAGATCGAGAGCCATGCCAATTGCGTTGGCTCCGGAAGAGCATGCCGTGCTGCAGGTCAGATTTACTCCTTTCAATCGATGTTTGATCGCGATCCAGGCAGCCGCGGAATTTGCCATGGTTCGAGGCACCGTGAACGGAGGTATTGGCTGATTCCGGAACTTGCGCATGGCGGAAGATTCAAAGGTGGCGAAACCACCCATTCCTGAACCGATGCTTACGGCCAAACGCTGCGGTGCGTACGCATCGAGTCCACCCGCATCTTCCAGCGCGAGTTTGGTGGCCAGCAGCGCCAGTTGGGTGAACCTATCCGTTTGCTCTATATACTTAGTCGTCAAAAAGGTGGTGGGATCGAACTCGGGGACTTCTCCCGCCACCTGGGAGCGCTGGCTTGATGCATCGAAGCTCTTAATACTTCGGATACCACTGACACCATTGACAGCCGCTGTCCAAAATTGGTCAATGCCTGTGCCGATTGGCGAAACAACCCCCATGCCTGTAACGACTATGCGCATACACAACCAGGATTAGTCATCAGATTCGAAAAGCAGCGCAGGAAAGAAAAATAAAGTGGACAGTTTTGCGCGACAAAATCAGCGATTCTATCTGTCGCAGGTTCTGAAATTAAAAGGACTATTTGATCTCCGCGCCTGCTATCGGGTTTCTTGAAATCGCGAATTACTGCGCATTAAATATGACGGGGAACAGGTACCTCAACAGAGCCCCCATGATCCAGATAATAAGTACTAGACTACCGATAACGGCCAATCCCTCGGAAATTGCCGATATGAGCGTTGCACCAAGGCTATCGAATTCCTGATCCCCGGATTCGTTACGCCGGCGGAGTCGACGGTGTCTCACCCACATCTGCAGCATAAAGACGACAGGGATAAGAGCCAGAGAAATTAACAGGTTATATTCAGGACTATCCATCAATCATTAACCTCTTTATAAAGTATGGCTAGGGAATTTTAACTATTTTTT
>JBDSSX010000232.1:0-4418 GCA_039928555.1 Nitrosospira sp.
CAGAGAGGACAGGGATGGAGCGAGCAGGATAAAAGCACATATCAAGTCTTTCTATGATGCATTGGATCGAAGATTTCATTGATTGATGTTATCCGCACGAAAATTATTGCGGATAAATCTGCTACGCCGCAAACGATGTTGACGAAATCCTGATTTCAGAGGATCGTATATTTGGCTACGTAACGCCATGAGTTTAAACGGCCTACTTCTTGTTTTTTTGAATTATTGAGTTAAATAGTATCCCAAGATGATATTTCAAGTCAGAGGCAAAAAAGAGGTCCAGTTCGATGGGAATTGAGAAATTGCTTGAGCCGATTTCGCTTGATTCGTCTTGCGGGCCGGATTTTGAGTACGACCCGGATTTCATGGCGCTTGAGCAAGCAGGCCTGGGTAAGCCGGAGCGACAATCCGGGGCAACGTCGATTGCCGCTGAGGAGCCGGATTGGGTTGATGTTAAACAACGCGCCGAGGCGCTCTTTTTCTGGACTAAAGACTTGCGGGTGCTTCCGGTTTGAAGTTGTTGCACGGTCTCTTGACTAATTACTGGGAGAATGGCCATCCTGGTCTCGATCCCGATGAAGGCCCGGCCACACGTCTTAATGTACTTGGGTCGTTGGGAAAGTCGCTGCGGGATCCAGATGTGTTACTTCGTGATGTGCGTAGCGTGAATTTGGTCAGTACCGGTAGCCACGCACGACTATCGGTACGGGATGTTTTGATAACGCTGGGCAAGTTTTCCGCAGCGAGCAATGAAGGGGTGCCTACTCAAGCCGAGGCTGAGGAAGTCCTGCATCTTCCGGAAAACACTTCGTCTGTACAAGTTATGCGGGATGCGCTGGGATCCCTGAATGGAATACACACTTTTCTCGGTGAGAAAGTGGGCTATGACCTTTTTTGACCCCACTTTTTGACCCCGGCCACGCCAAATGACAGCAGCAGCGGCTGCGTGCGGTCCAGCGCCTGGATTTGCGATTTCTCATCGCCGCACAGGACCACGGCACGAGCGGGCGGCGCCAGATACAAGCCGGCGATGTCAGGCACCTTGTCGATGAACAGCGGATTGGTGGACAGCTTGAACGTTTCGTGACGGCAGCTGGCCGGCTTTCCAGGGTCAGGGCAATGACTTATTCGACTTGCGCATCGCTGATCTTGCGCGGCGGTCCGGGACGGGGCGCGTCCAGCAGCCAGTCCAGCCGCAGGTCGACGAATCGCTGTCGCCATTTGCCCACCGTTTGCGCAGTCACGCGCAAACGGTGGGCAATATCCCCATTCAATGCGCCCTGCGCGCAGGCCAGCACATACCGGCGCGCAACGTCAACGCTTGCGCGCTCTTGCGCCGTCGCGTCCATTCAGCCAAGCGCTTGTTCTCTTCCACCGTCAACGTCAACTCCGGCAGCCGTCGTCCTCGTCTCATTTCGATCCCTCCGATATGATGTCGAAAGTGAGGCAACTATGGCAGACAATTATTTGATTAATTAATGACTTAGGACACTAGGAGGAGGCGAGATATGGCAAAGACTGTTGAGTTTGTATCCGAGATGGAGGATTTGTCCACCGGGGAGGGTTATCAATTCACGTTTCACTGCGACAAGTGCCACAGAGGTTACACGTCCAGTTACCAGGCGACACCGCTAGGCATTGCTGCCGATCTTCTGGGCACCGCGGGTGGCGTGTTCGAGAGCTTCGGGTCAATTTTCGGAAAAGGCCAGGAGGCCGCAAAAGGAGTACAGGAGGCATTAGGCGGTAAAAAACACAGCGATGCCCATGCTGAAGCTGTGGAGGAGGTCAAGCCCCCAGTTCAAGCATTGTTCCCGCTGCGGCCATTGGGTGTGTGTGGCCGCCTGCTGGAACGTGAGTGCAGGTTTATGAGGTTTATGCGAAGAGTGCGCACCTAACGTCAAGGAGGAACTCGTTTTCAAACAGACCCACCTTACGGTCGAACAACTCGGACAAAGGCTGAGCGAGCAGGATCTTACCAAAGGCATGGACGTGACGACGCCAGCTCAAGTGGTCATCTGTGCGAAATGCGGAGCTGACATCGCTGCGGGAGCGAAATTCTGTAGCGATTGTGGTGAACCCATCCGGAGTGTTAAGGGCGCATTTTGCTCGGAATGTGGCGCCAAGCTGAGCGGCGGGAAGTTCTGCCCTTCATGCGGCAAGCCGGTACAGTAGCTGGGCAACCCAGTCGGAAATATGACGTAAACGGATTGAAGTTAAAGAGATTATTAGCGACCGGCTTGACCGGCGAAGGCACTCGCCCTCAAGGGGGAAATGCGGTAGATTCGAAAGATTACCGCGAACAGGGAAAAGCGTAGCCACTTCAATGCCGAAATTCATGCATCAGATGTGTCAGCGCGCTTCATTTCAAAAATAGTTTTGCAAGAAGCTCATATCAGCATTGATTTTTCAATAGTACTTTCTGACTGTATTAACGGTGCTTGGGGAACAAAGAGCCTGCGGTAGGTTTCCAGCCTTAATTCGACGCTTATTGGCTTTTTATCGTTATTCTTAGCGAAAATATCTTTGGAACTGACCGTTCGGCGGCGCGGGAAAATTCTTCATGTCTTATCCACAGTCACCAATCCGGCCCGGGCAGCTCCGCAAAGCGACTCCGCAAGAGATGGGGGTTGCAGTAAAATTGAAGATTAACTGCATGATGCTTTCCGGCATCCCGGGCTAGCAACTTGCCGGACTTGAGGCTGTAGACTTTCAGGACATTTGCCATTTTCCGAATCATCCAGGTTATATGATTAAAAATTTGACCATTAGATCGCGTCTGATCCTTATTCTCTCCGTCCTGGTGGTATTTCTGCTGGGAATTGAAATGCTCGGCCTGTTTGGAATGAGTAACGCGATCGATGGCTTGAAAACCGTTTACCATAATCGTGCCATTCCGCTCAAACAAGTCGCTGAAATTGAATCGCTCCTGCTGCGAAATCGAATCGCTATCACAGCAGCCCTGATGATGCCGACGCCCGAGACTATTCGAAAGAAAACTGCGGTAGTTGATCAGGACATCGAGACGATGACTCGAATCTGGCAAGCTTACATGACAACCTATCTTGGTGCGGAAGAAAAAGAGCTCGCCGCCCAATTCGCCCAGGATCGGGACAAATTTATCACGGAGGGCATAATCCCCGCGGCAACCGCCTTACGTAAAAATGAAATCGGCGAAGCGTACCGAATCCTCATAGAAAAAGTTCGTCCTCTTTATACGCCGGTCGATGCAAGCATCAAGGCCCTGGTCAAGCTGCAACTGGATGAAATCAGCCGGGAATACGACCGGGAGCAGAGCCGCTACGAAACCATTCGGAACATTCTGGTCGCGTCGATAGCAATCGCTCTGGTGCTGGCGGCACTTATCAGCGTCGTACTCAGTGATGCAATCTTCCGCCCTCTGGAAAATGTGGTAAAAATCGCTCGAGGCGTCGCCGTAGGTGATTTTATGCAGGAAATCGAGGTTCGTTCGAAGGATGAAATCGGCCAGCTTATGCAAGCCCTGAAGGAAATGCGGGATAGTCTGGTGGATACCATTGGTCAAATACGCGATAGCGAAGCGCATACCCGCGCGTTACTGAGTAATCTGATTGATGGCGTTGCCTCAATTAACGAACAGGGCGTGATTAAAACGTTTAATCCGGCCGCTGAGCGAATTTTTGGTTATGCGGGAAGCGAGATTATCGGGCAGGATATTAACCTGCTGTTCGCGAAACCAAGACCGGAACAGGGTCGAGATGCTGACGATTTCAGGCAATATCTGGAAACGGGAAAGTCCAAGGTTCTTGGGGTGACCAGTGAAGGGATCGGCCTGCGTAAAGACAGCACAACATTCCCCATGGACCTTGCGATGGTCGAGATGCAAGGTGGAGAACATCGCATGTTTGTCGCTATCGTGCGTGACATCAGTGAGCGTAAGCTGGTGGAAGAGCAGAAGGCGCGTCTGATGGATGAACTGGAGAGCGCCAATGAAGAATTAAGAAATTTTGCTCATGTAGTATCTCACGACTTGAAGGCGCCATTACGTGCCATCGGCGCGCTGGCAGACTGGCTTTCCTCGGATTATGCGGACAAATTCGATGATGAAGGCAAAGAACATATGCGTCTGCTTGTCAGCCGGGTGCATCGCATGAGTAACCTGATCGATGGTATATTACAATATTCGCGAGTAGGCCGCGTGAAGGAGGCACTTGTCGAGCTGGACCTCGATCAAGTGGTGCATGAGGTGATTGATCTCCTGTCCCCGCCCACAAATATTACCATCAGGGTAGAAAATCCCTTACCACGCATCATCGCGGAACCCACCCGCATCCAGCAGATATTTCAAAACCTGCTCTCGAATGCTATTAACTACATGGATAAACCTCAGGGCGAAATTCGCATTGCCTGTTGCGTTGAGGGCGAGCAGTGGAAATTCAGCA
>JBDSSX010000233.1:0-6426 GCA_039928555.1 Nitrosospira sp.
TCTTTCGAGAAGGCGACTGGCGGTTGCTCGAGTGTCGTCCCGCCTGGGACGGCAACTGGACCTCGGACTGCTTCATCGCCTATTCGTGGACCGGGAAGGACGGAGGGAGGTGCCTGGTCGCCGTCAATTACTCGGATCACCCAAGCCAGTGTTACGCCGTGATGCCGTGGACTGATCTTGAAGGACAAGTATGGCAACTGCGTGATCGAATGGGCACGGCGATTTATGAGAGGAACGGAGGTGATCTGGCCGCGCAAGGTCTTTACCTGGACGTGCCGGCATGGGCCTATCACGTATTTGATGTGCATGCTCGATGACTCTCCCGATTTAGCCGGGAGACCACCTCTAGCAGCCTGTCGGACTGCCGGCACTCATTCCACATCGGTCCGCGCCACCTCATCCAGCAACTTGATGAAATTCCGCTTCGGTTTGAACTGCACATGCAGTTCCACCAGGTAGTCGCCAAATTGCCGAGACTGACTCTGGATCTTCATCAATCCGCCTACCTTGCAAATCAGCTTGATCGCCCCGATGTCATTCCCTGTGGGGCTATGATTGGCGCAATGAGTGGGACCCTCACGAAACCAATCCTGCCTCACTCGCTGCTGGACAACGGCCTAGTACGGCAGCACCGCATCCGCTTTGGCCTGCAAAATGACTCTGCGGAAATCATCCTGAATACGTTTTAAGGCCGCATCGCTGTCCGCTTCAAAGCGTAGTACGATGACGGGCATGGTATTGGATGAGCGAGCGAGGCCGAAACCATCCTTGTATTCCACCCTCAGTCCATCGGTGGTGATGACTCGCTCCGGATTATCAAAGCGGGCAGTATTCTGTAATTGCGCGATAATCGCGTAGTTCTCACCTTCTTTCAATCGGATCTGCAATTCCGGCGTGCTGATTGCATCAGGGATGGCATGCAGGACAGCATCAATATCCGCATGGTGGCTGAGTAATTCCAGCAGGCGGGCACCCGCATAGAGGCCGTCGTCGAATCCATACCAACGCTCCTTGAAGAAAATGTGGCCGCTCATCTCGCCCGCCAGCAGCGCGCCGGTTTCTTTCAATTTTCCCTTGATGAACGAATGCCCGGTTTTCCACATGATAGGTTTGCCGCCATGTCGCTCGATCCATGGCGCCAGATTACGCGTGCATTTCACATCGAAAATAATCTGGGCACCAGGATTTCTGGATAACACGTCGGCGGCAAACAGCATTAACTGGCGGTCAGGATAAATGATGCTGCCGTCCTTGGTAACCACGCCAACACGATCGCCGTCGCCATCGAAGGCAAGTCCGATTTCCGCGCCGGTGGTTTTGAGTGTGTGAATCAGATCGCGCAGGTTCTCGGGAACGGACGGATCAGGATGATGATTGGGAAATGCGCCATCTACTTCGCAAAACAGCTCGATTACCTCGCACCCCAGTCCGCGATACAACGTCGACGCATAGGCACCGGCTACACCGTTGCCGCAATCGATGGCAATTTTCATCGGGCGCGCCAGCCTGACATCGCCGATTATGCGCTGGAGATATGTTTCGGAAATGTCATGTTTACGGTACTCGCCCTCACCATAAGCAAGATCATTCGTTTCAAGGCGCAGGCGCAGGGCCTGGATGGATTCGGCGGCCAGGGTTTCACCACCCAGCACCATTTTCAAACCGTTATAGTCCGGTGGATTGTGGCTGCCGGTGACCATTACGCCGGAATAATCGCACAACATATGGGCCGCGAAGTAAAGCATGGGTGTGGCGACCATTCCTACATCGACCACGTTAACGCCGCTTCTTTGCAAACCCTTCGCCAGCGCCAGCATCAGGTCCGGCCCTGATAATCTGCCATCCCGGCCTATCGCTATTGATGCGAGCCCGCGAACCCGTGCCTCGGAACCAATGGCATGCCCAATGGCTTCGACGATTTCAGCAGTCAGCGTTTTGCCAACGATACCTCGAATATCGTAGGCTTTGAAAATTTCGTGTGGGAGTTCCTGCATGAGAGTTTCGTGAAACGGGATAGTTACGCTTTGCTCAATGGTGTCCCGCCACCGCGCCGCCCTTCAACGTATAGCATGTACCGCAATAGGGACACAGTGCTTCCCCCGTGTCTTCTATCGGTAAAAAAACGCGCGGATGCGAGTTCCATAACAGCATTGATGGCGTTGGACAATGGAGCGGCAAATCGTCCGCCGTGATTTCGATTTGGCGTTTTTTGTTATCGCTAGCTTGATTCTGCATCGACTGCTCTCTCGGATTGGTCATTGGATATTAATCGGACGTAATCAGACGTAATCAGACGTAAGTAAGCCAGTCGGCATGCTTCTCGGTCTTTCCGTTGACACAGTCGAAAAACATGGCTTGCAGTCTGGCGGTGATCGGGCCGCGCTTGCCATTGCCAATGCTGCGATTATCAAGCTCGCGAATCGGCGTGACTTCAGCCGCGGTACCCGTGAAAAACGCCTCGTCAGCACAATACACTTCGTCACGGGTAATACGTTTCTCGATCACAGGAATTCCAATTTCCGCGGCCAGTTCTATGATGGAAGCACGCGTGATGCCTTCCAGACAGGAAGTCATGTCCGGTGTGTAGAGTTTGCCGTGCTTGATGATGAATATATTTTCACCCGATCCTTCCGCCACATAGCCGTCCACATCCAGCAGCAGGGCCTCATCATAGCCGTCAGTAGCAACCTCCTGATGGGCCAGAATTGAATTGGCATAGGTGGCGACCGACTTGGCTCGGCACATATTGACGTTAACATGATGGCGCGTGAATGATGAGGTCTTGACACGAATGCCATTTTCCAGGCCATCCGCCCCCAGGTAGGCACCCCATGGCCAAGCAGCGACAGCCACGTGCACTGAAAGCGTCTTGGCGGAGATGCCCATCGCCTCCGAGCCATAAAATGCGATCGGACGGATATAGCACGACTCCAGATTATTCTGCCTTACCATATCGCGTTGAGCCTGCATCAGCGTTGCTTTGTCATAGGGCATTTTCATCATGAAAATATGCGCTGAGTTGAATAACCGGTCGGTATGTTCCCGCAGGCGAAAAATAGCGGGACCTTGGGGCGTCTGATAGGCACGCACACCTTCGAATACCCCCAACCCATAGTGCAGCGTATGTGTAAGCACATGCGTGGTAGCATCGCGCCACGGAATTATTTTGCCATCGCTCCAGATCACGCCGTCGCGGTCAGCCATTGACATTCGGAGACTCCCAGGAAGAATTCATATCTGAGTATTCTAACGCATTTTACATGGAATAATGAAAACACCCGGCCTGCGCCAGCACTGCTTATACGTTTATTTCTGAGTCATATATCGAAATTACAGAAGTTAAAAATGGCGCTGTGTACCAAATACCTCTTCCCATAAACGCAATACGGCCGCAACGTTGTCTCTCAAATCATCCATTTCGACGCGCGCGAACTTTTGTGATTTGCTATCTGTTGACGGTATACCCGTGAGACCCGAATCCCCGCTCAATCTTAACCGGTGCTGCACCCGCCGAAATTCCCGGTAGGCATTCAGCACCTTTTCCGCCGTTTCCACATGAATAAGGCCGAGTTCTCCAGCAAGTCTCAGCAGCCCGATATTACCAATATTGTTCGTCAATCCCGGATACTTGCAAGCGTAACCCAAGACCAGATATTGCACGATGAACTCAACATCAATAATGCCACCGCGATCATGTTTGACATCAAACAATCGGGTTAAATTGGGATGAGCATCCAGCATTTTTTGACGCATCTTCAATATCTCGTTTGCAAGATTTGCCAGGTCACGCCTCTGGCAAAGGACCATTTTGCGGATATGATCGAAAGCCTCTCTCACATGAATATCCCCTGCCACGAAGCGTGCTCTTGTTAAAGCCTGGTGTTCCCACATCCATGCCTGCTTCCGCTGATATTGATCAAAAGCGTCGATAGAACTTACCAGCAGGCCGCTGCTGCCGTTGGGACGCAAACGCAAATCGGTTTCATACAATAATCCGGCTGACGTGTAGCTGGTAAGCCAGGAATTAACACGCTGACTTAGCCTGGCGTAGATTTCCGGTGCATCGGGATGCGGATCGTCATAAAGAAAAATGATATCCAGATCAGATGCATAACCCAATTCCTTTCCGCCCAGTTTTCCATAGCCGGCGATACCAAAAGCCGGGGCATCCCGATGCTTCCTTCTCAGCCCTGACCAGGCCAGGCGCAACACCGACTCAAGTATCAAATCAGCCAGGTCGCTCAAGTGGTCACTCAAGGTTTCCAGTGGCAACAATCCTTCCACATCCTTGGCCAGCAACCGGAATACTTCGGCATGGTGAAAATGCCGCAGCACATCCATTTGCTGCTCGATATCGTCATGTCCCGGACCGCCGGCATCGTTTAATTGCTGAGTTAACCTCGCGCTTGAGCGGGACCCGTCGGGCACGCTTTGGAAGTCGGCGGAGTTAAGCAGTTCGTCCAGTAAAATAGGGTGCTTGCTCAGGTATTCGCAGGCCCATTGACTCGCGCTGACAAGCTTGGCTACGCGATCCAGGGCCTGCGGATATTCCCGCAGCAGCGCCAGATAGGCGGCGCGCCGGCTTATGCTTTCAAGCAGCAGCAGCAAGCGTTCCAGGGTAATGTCCGCAGCCGGGAATTTGGCAGCCACCTCGATCAGGGCGGGAACAAGCGCATCGACCCGCTCTTTGCTGGATTTGGGCAGCTGCCGGTAACGGGCGCTGACGCGAAATGCTTGCAAACGTTCGAGAATTCTTTCCGGGCTGGAGAATCCCATCGCAACCAACTGTGCCGCGGCAGCTTCTGCTCCAGTTCCCTCCCTGGCTTGTTCCTGTTCCTGCCATAGCCATGCGAGTGCATCGAGCTTTTGGGACTGCCGCGGGGTCGCAAATATCTGTTCAAAGTGATGAGTTACATTGCGGCGATGACCGTCGAGTTGCCGCAAAAAATCGTCATAGCCAGGGAAACCCATTGTGGTAGCTATTAGCGCCTGATCTGCGGGACTTTCCGGCAGCGTCTGGGTCTGTTGGTCGTCGAGATACTGCAAGCGGTGCTCAAGATTGCGCAAAAAACAATAGGCGTCGGCAAGTTCCTTGGCTGCTTTGTCCGATAGCTGACGTTTTTCCCGCAGACGCTCCAACACGGCGAGCGTGGGACGCGCACGCAGGTCGGCGTCACGCCCGCCGCGGATCAGTTGAAATACCTGGGCGATAAATTCGACCTCACGAATACCACCTGGCCCGAGCTTGATATTCCCATGCATTTCACGACGGCTGACCTCCTGGCGAATTTGCGAGTGCAGGTCACGCATTGATTCGTAGGCACCGAAGTCCAGATATTTCCGGAACACGAACGGTCGCGTTATCCGTTCCATAAGCGTCGATCCTTCCGCACAGGGACCCGCGATGACTCGACTCTTGATCCAGGCGTACCGCTCCCATTCCCGTCCCTGGGTGACGAAATACTCTTCCAGCATGGCGAAACTCATCGCCAGCGGACCGCTCTCGCCATATGGGCGCAACCGCATATCCACCCGGAAAACATACCCGTCGGTAGTCATGTCATTGAGACTGGCAATCAGCTTGCGGCCCAGGCGAGCAAAAAAATCATGATTGGAAATAGATCGGGTTCCGCTGGTTTCGCCATCTTCCGGGTAAATGAAAATCAGATCCACATCCGATGAAACGTTTAGTTCGCCACCCCCCAGCTTACCCATGGCGATCACCAGCATTTCCTGGACAACACCGTTCTCGGCACTTCCGGGTTGGCCATAGCGGCCAGGATCGGTTAACCACGCGTGATGGCGTCCCAGCGCGAAATGGATGGTGGTTTCCGCCAGATCGGTCATACTCGCCATCACTTCGCCAAGATCGGCCAATCCACCCAGATCACGTGCAACCAGGCGCAGCATTACCCGTTTGCGCAAGCTACGCAAGATACTATTCAGCCCTGCCTCATCATTTGCAACATCGGCGTTTGCATTCAGAAATGCCTGCATCTCCTCCCGGAGAAAAGACTGTTTCACATTCTGCCTGAGTTCCGTCAGCAACTCGGGTTCGCTTTCCAGCAGGCGCTGTACATAACGGCTGCATGGCAGAATAGACTCAATTATTTCTTCGGGGGGATGATCGGCATGCATGGTTGAGGATTCGGAGTTACAATAAATTTTGCAGAGAGCGGCTATTCCAGCGGCATGGAATAATTCGCCTGAACGATTGAACAAAGAATATCATCGCTACATCTAACCCGAATTCGATAATAACTAGCCCTTTTAATGCTGTGCAGGCTTTGCATCTTCCGGGCCGGATACGGAAAAACGCATTGCCTGGATATAAAACTGGAACTATTTATTGAACCTGTCAGCAATTTTACCTCTTGCAAGAGGGAGCGGTCGTCTATTCCGGTTGTTCGTGTGGGTACTGATTGT
>JBDSSX010000234.1:0-3117 GCA_039928555.1 Nitrosospira sp.
GACTCGTCACCGAGACCATCAATCAAGCCAAGCGCAAGCCAGGATTCGATATCCCCTATTGGCTTCATTTCAGTCAATCTATGAATGGTACGATGATCGCATTGCGTCGATAGCCCGAGTTGACAACATTCTTGATTCCCGCTTAACGATGGTTCTTTCAGAAAACTTGAGACAAAGCTACCAGGCGTATCGTCTGGGCTGGCAAGTTAGTGATCAGGGTGTTCCGAAATTCCGTATCGGTGTCTTCGTCAGGCTGACTGGACTCAAGCCTCCAGCCCAAATCAGGATATAATGGATTTACGCGTGGGGAATCACCGGTATGGAAACCACGGCTATAGACCCAGGACAAGGGGTCAAACAGAATATCATAATGATACGGTTCAAATTCTGCATTTAGATTGTTAAATGCGCAAGTCTTTTTATGGCACTTCTGAAGATATTACAGTACCCGGATGAACGCTTGCACACCATAGCGAGCCGAGTGCCGAAGGTTACTGACGAGATTCGTGCTTTGGTGGACGATATGGCGGAAACCATGTACTCCGCACCCGGAATTGGACTGGCGGCAACCCAGGTTGATGTGCATCAGCGTGTCATCGTAATCGACATCTCCGACACCCATAACCAGCTGCACGTGTTGATCAACCCTGAAATCACCGCGCACAGCGGTGAGTCTGACTACGAAGAAGGCTGTCTGTCGGTACCGGGAATATTCGGGAAAGTAGAACGCGCGGAGCGGGTCGCCGTCGAGGCATGGGATCGCGATGGCAATCCGTTCGTACTCGACGCTGATGGCTTGCTGGCGGTATGCATTCAACACGAAATGGATCATTTGGTAGGCAAAGTATTTGTCGAATACTGGTCGCGGATGAAGCAATTACGTCTTCAAACCAAGTTTAAAAAGCAGCGGCGCAAGGTAATGTGAGAACAAGTTTTTTGACCGCCGGTAAACGTAAGTCGGCTGACCGTCGAATTTGGGGAATTTCCGAGTAAATCCGGCAGGCTGCTAGCCCGAATGTTTCATAAATTCGCGTGATGATTGTGCAGGATATTGTTTTGTAGGGAGATTTTGTGAAAGAGCGGCGTAGTTATTCATACGCCCGGCAGAACAAAATTTCCATACGGAACAAAAGACTAGTAAGGGCGCGCGAATTTATGAAACGTTCGGGCTAGAGTGCGTTGCCGGCAAAATCGGGATAATCGCAAGACGTACGACGCAGGTATCGCTTGGTCTACGACGCCAAGGCACGTAATGCAGCCCGCGCGCGGGGCGCTTGTTCAGAGATTCCTCTCGACGAAGCAGTCGCGGCCTTTTCTGTGAGGATTCTTCGTGTACGTTCCTGGCTAAACTGCGTCCAATATGAAAATTATTTTTGCAGGCACTCCGCCATTTTCCGTCCCCGCACTTGAAGCCTTGGCAAGTGCCGGACATGAGATTGCATTGGTGTTGACCCAGCCAGACCGCCCTTCCGGACGGGGCATGAAGCCCACCGCAAGTGCGATTAAGTTACTGGCACAACAACGCAAATTTACGTTGCTGCAACCCTATTCACTTAAACAACCGGAGTTGCACACACAACTCGCTGTCATCGGTGCGGATGTCATGGTGGTTGTCGCTTATGGACTGATTCTGCCTACGGCGGTTCTGAATATCCCTCGCCTTGGTTGTCTTAACATCCATGCTTCGTTGCTGCCTCGATGGCGGGGCGCAGCCCCAATTCAGCGGGCAATATTGGCGGGTGACCGGGAGACCGGGATCACTATCATACAAATGGATAGAGGCCTGGATACCGGCGCCATCCTGTTACAGCGGAGCATCGCAATTGCACCAGAAGACACTGCGCAAACGCTGCATGATGGACTTGCCTTACTGGGAGCACTTTGCATCGTGGAAGCACTGGCACATTTGCATGAGAGAAAGCTTTCCGAAGTCCCCCAGAACGAAAGTGCCGCGACATACGCACCGAAACTGGAAAAAAATGAAGCGGAAATAGACTGGCAATTAAGTGCAGAAAATATCAGCCGCGTAGTGCGGGCATTCAATCCTCGCCCTGGCGCATATTCACGGGTGCGTGGGCTTCCTCTGAAAATATGGCAAGCAAGGGTCGCTGCGGATGCCGTCGGCAAGCCGGGAGAAATTGTTGCAGCAGGACGCGATGGAATCGTGGTTGTATGTGGTGAGGGAGCGCTCGTACTGGAGACCTTGCAGAAATCTGATGGAAAAAAAATGAGTGCGGGGCAATTTCTCTCGGGGCATTCATTGCAGCCAGGCGACTGCTTTGAACCTAGATCCGGCCGCTGACGGCTCATTTTTCACTCATTTCTCCGCTCGGCGCCATGACTCGTAATGACTCTTTGCCACACTTGAACTTCACCCTTTTGGTGAGTTCACTACAATCGCCGGATTTAGATTGAACCCAGATAATCCATTAGGACTCGAGATGATGGCGAGGCAGGTTGCGAGACAGTTTTGCCGGTTGGGAGAAATCCACAGCCTGGTCTATGGACGCCGCGCCAGTGGCAAAAACGGCGGCGAAAATGATCGCAAACTGACCGCCGGCGCTCGGGTAGGCTCGGAGACCCACCTGATGAATTATCTGGGTTGAATGCCGGAATGATTAAAACCCAGCGTTTGGCCGCCGCAACTGTGAGTAAAGTACTGGCTGGCGCGAGCCTGACTGTGGTGTTACAGGACGTCTGGGGTACCCACCCTGACCTTTCTGGTCAACAACGCGGAGCAATTCAGGATTTAAGCTACGGCGTGCTACGTTTTTATGGCCAACTCGACAAGTTACTTGGCTTATTACTGAATAAGCCACTGTGGGACCGGAATATACATTGTTTATTATTGGTGGGCCTGTATCAACTGGGATACAGCAGGACGTCCACGCATGCGATTGTGGATCACGCCGTATCCGCCGCTCACGTTCTGAACGGCGGCAAAGGCGCACAAGGGCTGGTCAACGCAGTATTGCGCAACTTCATACGTCAACGCGCAAGTCTTCTGGAACGAGCAGCTGAAAGCGAGGTAGGACGATATTCTCATCCGCAATGGTGGATAGACAAACTCCACGCGCACTATCCGCAAAACTATCAAGCAATACTGGAGGCCGGCAA
>JBDSSX010000235.1:0-4638 GCA_039928555.1 Nitrosospira sp.
GCCCCTTGGTGAGGCGGCCGATGATCTCGCGCAGGAACACGCCCGACTTCGTGCATGGGTCCAGGAACTTCACCTTCTTGTCTGCCCACAGGTTTTCGCCGTTGTTGCCGGCCGCCCACGCCTCAGCCAGTGTGTCCAGCATCCGGTTGGCGAACTCGGGCGGCGTGAACACCTCGTCATTCGAGAGGTTCGCGATACACGTCAGCACGTCCGGGTTGCGCCCGGGCAGTGCAAAACCAGCCTGTGCGCTCATGTGGCCTCCCTCGGGCCGTCGTCGAGGGCGGCGGTGGCCAGTTCGCTCACCGTTATCGACGAGTAGGCCTTTGTCGGCGTGAAGAGCTCGTGCTTCCCGAGGTGGGCGAAGAGCGAGCCCTCCGCGCTGAAGGCCGACGAATGGGTGAGAACATCGAGGCGAAAGTCGCGCCGCTGGAATTTGCCCTTGCCCAGGTAGCCCCACTCGGCAAAGGTGATCGGCTGGCCGTCGTAGGTGCGCATTGTCAGCGCATCGCCGTGCACGAGGTTATGCGACAGCACGTGGGACGCGGCGTGATAGAGCTCGTCCGACTCATCCAGATTCAGGTACTCGGCGAGGATCTCCAGCACATTCGCACGGCACTCGGCGATGTTGTCTGGCAGCAGCTCGATGCCGTAGATGCACATCAGCGCGAGCAGCGCATAGTGCCGCCGCTCAAAGTCCGATTTGCCGTACTTGAGTTCTACGGCGGCGAGCTTGCGACGCAGGATCTGGACGAGGAAGTTGCCGCTGCCGCACGCCGGCTCCAGGAAGCGGGAGTCAATGCGCTCCGTCTCGTCCTTCACCAAGTCGAGCATCGCCTCAACCATCCACGCCGGAGTGAAGACCTCCCCGTGGTCGGCAACACGTTGTTTTGACTTCACCTGGCTCATGGAGCGAATGGGGTCTCGGGTAGCACCTTGCACGCCTTCGGGCGCTTATTGCGCTCGAAAATGTCCCGTCCCGCCTGAAAAAAACCCTCAATGTAGGCGTACAGGTTTTCGTTGATGTGATCCTGGTCGCCCATCAACTTCTTCATGTCCATGGCCGAAGTGTTGTAGAAGCTCTGCCCAGCCTTGCGTAAAAGGAAGTGCCCAGGGTTCACCCCGGCTTTCTGCTTGTCAGCGTATTCGGCCAGCACAGCTTCCTTGGTGGCTTCCAATACGCAGTCTAAGCGGCGCAGCACGGTGAAAGGCAGTATCACCTCGCCGTATTCGGATTGCTTGTAGTCACCGCGCAAACGGTCGGCAACAGACCAGATGAAGGAGGAAAGGGCTTGCTGGTTCATTCTCGCTTAACGGCAGTGTAAAAAAACTGAAGAGTGTAACCGAAAGGAGGTGGTGGTTAAAGGCGCCGCTCTGGGTTGCCTTCCGCTGCCGCGCAGCTAATCGTGTAGGAATTGGGGGGTTAGATGATGGGTTAGGAAAAATAACCTCTGTATGCATCTGTTTTTTATAGTGAATTGGCGGAGAGGGTGGGATTCGAACCCACGTGCCAGGTTACCCTGACCATCTGATTTCGAGTCAGCGCCGTTATGGCCACTTCGGTACCTCTCCATTGCGCGGTAAACATTTTACCAGTTTATCCCGCGTTTATCTTGCGCTCGTTCAGCGCAAAAACATGGCAGAATATTCCCGTATTCCGCCCGCCTCCCATCCATGCGAAACTTTCTCCACCCGTTTGTTATTCCTATCGCTTGCGGCCTCATGCTCGCCGCTTGCGATTCGTTTGAGAAGCCGGCGTTACCGTTCGACAAAACCGATGAACTGGTGGTCATTACCGTTAACAGTCCTGATACTTACTATGAGGATGCCGAAGGCCGTTATGCCGGACTGGAGTTTGATCTCGCTTCCGAATTCGCGCGAGACTTGGGCATGCAAGTAAAATTCAGGATAGCACCCAGAATGGACCAGGTATTGACGAAGCTGGAGGAGCATAAGGGGCATTTCGCCGCTGGTTTAAGCATTAGCACCAAGCATGAACTGCGCGCTCGTTTTGGCCCGGTCTATCAGACCATACAACCTCAGGTGGCCTACAATACCGACTACCGCAGGCCCAAAAGTATCCGTCAGCTTGTAGGAAGAACCGTCGAGATCGCAAGCGGGACAACCTACACCGAACAACTCAATAAAGCAATGCAGCAAGCCCCCGGCCTGAAATGGACCGAAGTGGATATCACAGGTGAAGATCTGCTGGCAAAACTGGCGGAAGGCAAAATCGACTATGTGGTGGCCGACTCCACGCAGATAAATCAGGCCAAGAATTTCTACCCCAACCTGGACACCGCCTTCGATTTGGGCGAACCCGTCGGCAAGGCATGGGCGTTCTCACCCTATGCGGAGCGGGGGTTATTGGAAAAGACGCGGAAGTTTTTTAACCGGATCGAACAAGATGGCACCTTGATGCGCCTGCTGGACCGGTATTACGGTCACATTCAGCGACTTGAGCAGGCGGATGTGAGTGGCATTCTGAAAAAAAGGCGCACGCTGCTACCGGATTTGCGCGACCATTTCCACGAAGCCGAGGAGTTAACGGGGATCGACTGGCGCCTGATCGCGGCGTTGGCATACCAGGAATCCCACTGGAACCACTTCGCGGTTTCACCCGGCAACGTACGGGGTATCATGATGCTAACGGAGACGACAGCCGACCGGATGAAGGTGACCGATCGGCTGGACACGCGGCAGAACATACTCGCTGGCGCGCGTTACCTGCGACTGCTCAAGGACAGGTTACCGACGCGTATTCTGGAACCCGATCGCACCTGGATTGCAATGGCGGCATATAATCAGGGTTCCAGCCATATCGAAGATGCGCGTATTCTGGCACAGCGCCTTGAGCTGAATCCGGATTCATGGGCAGATCTGAAGAAGACATTGCCGTTATTAAGTCTCAGCAAATACTTTCAAAATTTGAAACACGGCTACGCGCGCGGCGGCGAGGCGGTTATCCTGACGGAATCCGTGCGGACTTACTACAACATTCTGCTGAAATATGAACGCCCCTACTCCTGGGGATTTCCGGTTGCCGATAAAACTGACCCACTATCCTGAAGAGCCTTTGAATAACCCCCGCTTTGCCATTCGATAAAGCGCAGGGAGCCCAACGGCTTATACCCGGCGGAATAGGACGCGGTGTGACGATCATCCACCCCCATTTACCCTACGCGAATAATAATTGTTGAGTCATTGAAGCAGTCGGGCTATATTGAGGCCGTCAATTTGTGACCCGTTTCTAACCAATTTCAAACTTAGGGAGGATGCCATGACTTTACGTTTAGGCGATATTGCACCTGATTTCGAGCAAGATTCCTCAATCGGCAAGATTAAATTTCACGAATGGATCGGAGATTCCTGGGCCGTGCTGTTTTCGCATCCCGCCGATTACACACCGGTTTGCACAACCGAACTGGGGATGACTGCGAAACTCAAATCCGAATTCGACAAGCGCAATGTCAAAGCGATCGGGTTATCGGTTGATCCGGTGGACAAGCACTCGGGATGGATCAAGGACATTGAGGAAACACAGAATTGCAGCGTTAGCTTCCCTATTGTCGCGGATGTGGATAAAAAGGTCGCGACCCTCTACGACATGATTCATCCGAATCAATCTGAAACCATGACGGTCCGCTCGCTGTTCATCATCGATCCAAAAAAGAAAGTGCGCCTCATCATCACGTATCCCATGAGCACGGGCCGGAATTTTGACGAAGTACTGCGCGTTCTCGATGCGCTACAACTGACCGACAATTGTTCGGTGGCCACACCGGCCAACTGGAAGGATGGAGATGACGTGATTATCCCGCTGACAATTCAGGACGAAGCAGTCATCAAGCAAAAATTCCCGAAAGGTTATAAGGCGCCGCGCCCATATCTACGCATCACGCCGCAGCCGAACAAATAACAGCCCGTCATTCAACTCGGAAACGCAAAAGCGCCCAGGTTCCAGGGCGCTTTTTTCATGCTTAAAGAACCGCCGAATAAAGAATAAGTCGTCTGTGGAACCAGCGCAAGTCCAAGATGTAGGGCGCCAATAAGCGAAGCGCATTGCGCCGTATGAAAAACCCTCAATACTATTGACATGCCTGATTATCATCGCGCCCGACTTCCGGGTGGCACGTATTTCTTTGCCGTCAATCTGTTGTAACGGCAGGATGATTGACCATCCACATCAATCCGGCCAAACATGGAGTTAGCGGGTGGCTATAATCGACTTTCGTCCATTGGTTGAGAAGGGTGTTTATCTGATGGATAGGGCGGAAGGTGATGACTATAGGCTTGGATATAAGAGCTGACATACGGCGCAATGTGCTTCGCTAATTAGCGCCTTACTTTTCTTATTTGTCGCGGGTGCCAGCGTGCAGATCGCCCTCAGGCTCGAACCACGCGAGTCTCTGGTGCAGTTTAACGACCTCGCCAACAATAATAAGGGTTGGGGGGGTGAGATGGGCCGATGCGGTCAGATCCGGAAGGGTTCCCAGCGTACCGGTCAGTACCCGCTGATTGCGAGTGCTCGCCTGCTGCACGATGGCCGCGGGCGTCGTGGCGGACAGGCCATGCGCAATCAATTGCCGGCACAGCACGGGTAAGCCAAGCAGCCCCATGTAGATCACGATGGTCTGGTTT
>JBDSSX010000236.1:0-18065 GCA_039928555.1 Nitrosospira sp.
ATTTCTTCGCCAATACCATCGTGATCGCCGCCGTGAGCGTGGTCTTGCCATGATCCACGTGCCCTATCGTCCCTACGTTTACGTGCGGTTTCGTCCGCTCAAATTTGCTCTTTGCCATGTTGTGCCCCTTACTTAATGACGGTTATTTCTTATTAATAACTGCTTCGGCTACGCTTTTCGGTGCTTCAGAGTAGTGCTTGAATTCCATGGTATAAGTTGCGCGCCCCTGAGTCGCGGAACGCAATGCGGTTGAGTAGCCAAACATTTCCGCTAGCGGAACCTCTGCACGTATCACCTTGAGACCGGGCAGATCATCCATACCTTGGATCATGCCGCGACGGGAGGACAAATCGCCTACTACATTGCCCATGAAATCCGCCGGCGTCTCCACTTCCACTGCCATCATCGGTTCCAGCAGTACTGGACTGGCTTTGCGCATACCATCCTTGAATGCGATCGAGGCCGCCATTTTAAAGGCATTCTCGTTGGAGTCCACATCATGATAGGAGCCATCAAACAGCGTGACTTTGACGTCCACCACCGGGAATCCCGCCAATACGCCATTGGGAAGGGTCTCACGCAGACCTTTCTCCACCGCCGGAATATATTCGCGCGGCACTGTTCCCCCCTTAATGGCGTCGACAAACTCAAAACCTTTACCCGCCTCATGCGGTTCCATTTTGAGCCAGACGTGACCATACTGGCCACGCCCACCGGACTGTTTGATGAATTTACCCTCAATCTCCACTGGCTTCTTGATAGCTTCACGATAAGCTACCTGCGGAGCACCCACGTTGGCTTCCACGCTAAATTCCCGCTTCATACGGTCCACAATAATTTCCAGATGCAATTCGCCCATTCCCGAAATGATGGTCTGGCCAGAGTCCTCGTCGGTGCGAACACGGAAGGATGGATCTTCCTGCGCCAGACGATTCAAAGCGATACCCATCTTCTCCTGATCCACCTTTGTTTTTGGCTCCACTGCGACGTGAATTACAGGTTCGGGGAATATCATCCGTTCCAGTGTGATGACATTAGTGGGATCGCATAGCGTATCGCCGGTAACTGCCTCCTTCAAACCCACTGCGGCGGCTATGTCTCCCGCGCGAACTTCCTTGATTTCTTCTCGTTGGTTGGCATGCATTTGCAGCAACCTTCCGATTCTCTCCTTGCGCCCTTTAATCGGATTGTAAATGGTATCGCCGGACGCCACCACGCCGGAATAAACGCGGAAAAAGATCAACTGACCCACATAGGGATCCGTCGCAATCTTGAACGCCAGGCCGGCGAATGGCTCCTCGTCATTTGCATGACGCTCGCCGGGTTCGCCATTTTCTTTTTCACCATTAATCGCACGAATATCCACTGGCGAAGGCAGGTAATCAAGTACAGCGTCCAGCATGGCTTGCACGCCTTTGTTCTTGAACGCCGAACCGCAAAGCATAGGCACAATCTCATTACTGATGGTACGAATACGCAATCCTTTTTTAATATCGGCAATGGACAAGTCTCCTTCTTCAAGATACTTGTTCATCAATTCTTCATTCGCCTCGGCGGCGGTTTCCACCATTTTTTCACGCCACAACTTGGCGCTTTCCAGCAAATTACCAGGAACATCACGTTCCTCGAACTTCATTCCCTGGCTAGCTTCATCCCAGTAAATTGCCCTCATCTTGATCAGATCGACAACACCCTCGAACTTTTCTTCGGCGCCGATCGGTAACTGAACCGGCACCGGATGAGCTTTCAGGCGCGTTTGTATCTGTTCATAGACACGCATGAAATTGGCGCCCGCACGGTCCATTTTATTGACAAAGGCCAGACGCGGAACTTTGTATTTATTGGCCTGGCGCCATACGGTTTCGGTCTGAGGCTGCACGCCGCCAACCGCGCAGAACACGGTACAAGCGCCGTCCAGGACACGCAGCGACCGTTCGACTTCGATAGTGAAATCGACGTGACCCGGAGTGTCGATGATATTAATGTGATGATCGGGATAGTTGTTTTCCATCCCTTTCCAGAAGCATGTAGTGGCGGCAGATGTGATGGTAATACCGCGCTCCTGCTCCTGCTCCATCCAGTCCATTGTAGCCGCGCCGTCATGCACCTCACCAAGCTTATGCGATACGCCTGTATAAAACAGAATGCGTTCAGTGGTCGTGGTTTTACCGGCGTCTATATGCGCCATTATGCCGATATTCCGGTAACGTTCAATGGGTGTTTTTCTTGCCACAGTATGTAAACCTTAATATTTTTGAATACTAGGACGCCAGAAAGCGCCGGTGAATAACGGAAATCGACTCTTCAATCGGGAGCGATGCCTCAAGAATTCCGCGTCGGACTGTGTCTACCCCTGCCCGGCGCTTATCGGCAAATTACCTTAGAACCGGTAATGTGCAAATGCCTTGTTGGCTTCCGCCATACGGTGAATTTCCTCACGTTTCTTGACCGCGCCGCCGCGACCCTCGGCTGCTTCCGCCAATTCACCGGCAAGACGGGCACCCATGGATTTCTCGGCTCGTTTGCGAGCGGCATCGCGCAACCAGCGCATCGCCAGGGCATTACGCCGAATCGAGCGCACCTCTACCGGAACCTGATAGTTCGCGCCACCAACACGACGGCTTTTTACTTCCACCATCGGACGGACGTTAGATAGCGCCTGCGTAAATACTTCCACCGGGTCCTTGCCTGTTTTCTTCTGAATTTGATCCATAGCGCCGTAAATGATTCTCTCGGCTACGGATTTCTTACCACGCGTCATAAGCACATTGACGAATTTCGCCACTTCCGTACTGTGATACTTGGGATCGGGCAAAATTTCGCGTTTGGGAACTTCTCTGCGTCTTGGCATTTTCTACCTCGGTGTTTAAATGGTTTGCTTAAGTGGTTTGAATTTCAAACCGCCCTGCGCTCTTAAGCTGCCTTGGGCTTTTTGGCACCGTATTTGGAACGGGATTGCTTGCGATCTTTTACGCCAGCCGTATCCAGACTACCGCGTACCGTGTGGTAGCGAACGCCCGGTAAATCTTTGACACGACCGCCGCGAATCAGTACTACCGAGTGCTCCTGCAGATTATGCCCCTCTCCACCAATATAACTGGAGACCTCAAAACCATTGGTCAGGCGAACCCGCGCCACTTTGCGCAAGGCGGAGTTCGGTTTTTTTGGCGTAGTGGTATAAACACGGGTACACACTCCCCTCTTCTGAGGACTATTTCCCAGCGCCGGTACTTTACTTTTTACGCGTCTAGCCGCTCGGGGCTTACGTACTAACTGACTGATTGTCGGCATTTTATTCCCTAAAAAACCGGGTCGGTGATATAACCGCCCCCGCTGCCCGTATGAATCGTGGTGTTCTGCCGTTCCAGGTATTTTCGTCCAGTGGGCGGCTAAAAAGACTGCGAATTCTATGGGGTTTATGCTGTCATGTCAAGCCACTGTCCTTGACGAGGAAGATAAAAGAACCTCTGCGCCTCGGAATGATCTTTTTCCACCTTTGTTGATCCTGCGAAGGAGCAAGTCAAGGCACCGCGACCACCCCCCATACGCTCAACACCACACAAGATGCGATTTTTTCTATCCTGTAGTCAGCCAGATAAGCAATGCCGCATCAGAGCGTACTGACGGTAGGTTTCAGGTTCTCAGGGAGCGGTCTCTCAACACACCCATAAGGAAACCGATCGAACCTTAGGTGATGACGGCGCGACCCTCGCGCCGCTTCGCGGTAAGCGCGTGACTGCCTAACTTCTTCAATACTTCCCATGCAGGCCCTGGAAATTTGTGCAGCTTAACCAACACGTCCTCAAGCGCCTCCAGAAACCAATCCACATCAGTGTCACTGATATTCAAAGGTGGTAGTATTTTGATGACAGGCATGGCGTGACCAGCCACCTGGGTAAGGATATGATGGTCGTCCAGAAGCGGGAGAACGATCGCTTGAGCGAAGAGATTTTCGTCCATCTTGTTAACCATGGCCCAGGCAGCCTTTAGCGATATCGATTCTGGCTGACCAAACTCAATGGCGATCATCAGGCCACGCTGGCGCACCCCCTTCAGGAACTCAAAGCGTGGCACCATTGCCTCAATACCGCTGCGAAAGCGGTCACCGAGTATATTAGCGCGCTCGGCAAGATTTTCATCGTCCAGGACGGCAAGTGATGCCAATCCCGCCGCCATTGCCATATTTCCCATACCGAAAGTGGAAGCATGAACGATGGCGCGATGCATCGTATCGTAGACACTATCGTATACCGCACGGCGAGTAATAGTCGCCCCTACCGGAATGTAGCCACCTGAAAGCGCCTTTGAGAGGCAGACGATATCGGGCTGCAGACCTTCGACCCACTGGCTGGCCAGAAAACGTCCGCTACGGCCCATACCTGATTGAATTTCGTCGCAGATCATCAACGTGCCGTATTTGCGGCATAATTCCTGTGCGCCGAGAAGATACTCGTCACTGGCAATATTGACTCCCTTGCCTTGGATCGGCTCAAGTACGAAGGCAGCGACATCGCCCATAGCAAGACGCATCTCAAGCGCGGAGAGGTCACCAAGCTTCACTTCTGAACTGCCGGGGAGCATCGGCTCAAAACCCCTGCGAAAACTTGGCTCCCCGTTCAGTGACAAAGCTCCCATGGTGAGACCGTGGAATGCCTTCGCAAGATGAACTGTGCTGGGCCGTCCCGTGTATCCACGCGCAAACTTGATCGCCGCTTCGATAGCTTCAGTACCCGAGTTACTGAAATAAACAGTATCCAGACCGGGTGGCATGCGCTTTACGAGTTCGCGAGCCAACGCGGCGGCGAGCGGAGGAGCGTCGAAGCCGACCCATCCGGGAAAATCGGAGTCCAGCACTTGCTGCAATGCTCCACGAATAGTCGGATGGCGACGACCAAAATTGAAGACACCCCAGTTGGTAAGGAAATCCAGATAGCGTGTACCCACTTCGTCCCATAGGTAGGCACCTTCACCGCGCACCCATGAGCGGTTGAATCCAAGGGTACGCAATACCTTGACGAACACTGGATTCACATGCTCTTCGTAAAGCTCGAAATTCTTGCCTCGGGTCTCGGCAAATATTGCGTTGATATCAATTGGCATGATTTAGCCTTTCGATGCCAGTTTCAACAGGGTAGCGGCGGAACACCGATCCGGATTGACTTCGAACTAGAGCGCTTCGTTTCATGGACTGTGAATTAACTTTTAACCGATGCGACATACTATTCATCCTCAAATATTGCGCCTGACTTCCCCCTATTAACCCGCGCGTATGAAGCGGATGGAACGAACAAAGTCTGCTAAATATCTTGCTCACATTATGAACGTACATTTTGCATAACAGCGTCTGATTCTCTCCCCGTTAGTTTTTAGACGGTATATCCGCTGTTTCGCGTTTCCCCTGCGCCTTCTTCGCTAAAACCATGGTTTTCGCCAGCGTTTACCATCTGCCTTTGCTTCTTGCGGGTATTGTGAAAGGCCAGACCGGTACCCGCGGGAATGAGTCGTCCGACAATGACGTTTTCCTTGAGACCGCGCAGATCATCCTTCTTGCCCATAATGGCTGCCTCGGTCAGCACGCGCGTGGTCTCCTGGAAGGAAGCGGCGGAAATAAACGAATCAGTGGAAAGCGATGCTTTGGTAATACCCAACAGCATGAATTCATATATGGCCACTTTTTTGTCCTGGGCCATCATTTGTTCGTTCTCCGCCAATAGATCCGCCCTTTCCACCTGTTCACCCGGAATAAAGCGCGTGTCACCGGAATCAACAATCTGCACGCGACGCAGCATTTGACGCACGATCACCTCAATGTGCTTATCGTTGATCTTGACACCTTGCAGGCGATACACATCCTGAACCTCGTCAGTGATGTAGCGTGCCAAGGCTTCTACACCCAGGAGGCGCAGAATATCATGGGGATCGGCAGGCCCGTCAACGATACTCTCCCCTTTATTTACCACCTGGCCATCATGGGCCGTAACGTGCTTGTCCTTGGGAATCAGGTACTCATGGGAAACCGCATCCAGATCAGTAATTACAAGGCGTTGTTTGCCCTTAGTATCCTTGCCAAACGAGACGATACCAGTAACTTCCGCGAGTACGCCGGCATCCTTGGGCGAACGGGCCTCAAACAATTCCGCCACACGGGGCAAACCTCCCGTAATGTCACGGGTTTTGGAACTTTCCTGCGGAATACGGGCCAGCACTTCCCCTACGCTAACCTGCTGCCCGTCTCGTACCGTAATAATTGAACCAACCTGAAAGGTAATGTTGACAGATAAATTACTGCCGGCAAGCCTCACTTCCTTGTTATCCTCGTCCAGAAGTTTCACCAATGGACGCAAGCCCTTGGTTTGTGCCACCCCGCGCCGTTTCGGATCGATCACTACGAGTGTGGACAAACCGGTTACTTCGTCTATCTGTTTAGCCACAGTGGCGCCTTCTTCAACGTTCTCAAAGCGAACCTTTCCGGCGTATTCCGTGATGATGGGACGAGTATGCGGGTCCCATGCCGCCAACACTTGTCCTGCCTTCACGACCTCTCCGTCACGAATGAGCAGAGTTGCTCCATAAGGCGCTTTGTGGCGCTCACGCTCGCGGCCGTTATCATCATGTATCACCACTTCACCGCTACGGGAAATCGCGATTAGCTCATTGCGAGAGTTGGTAACGTAACGCATGGTGGGTGAATAACGCACAATACCGCTGGATTTACTCTCCACCTGGCTTGCTACCGCGGTTCGGGAAGCGGCGCCACCTATGTGGAACGTACGCATAGTCAGTTGGGTGCCCGGTTCGCCTATTGACTGAGCCGCAATGACACCTACCGCCTCGCCTACGTTTACCGGCGTACCACGTCCCAGATCACGCCCGTAACATTTGCCACACAGACCATAGCGAGTTTCACAGGTAAGCGGTGTACGTACCTTCACTTCATCGATACCCAGAGACTCGATGGTATCGACCGCATGCTCGTCCAGCAGCACACCAGCCGGATAAATCACCGCCTGATGCTCCGGATTGACGACATCGTTAGCTACGACTCGTCCCAGGATACGCTCTCGCAACGCTTCAATGACTTCACCACCCTCCACCAACGCCTTCATTACGACGCCGTTACTCGTGTTGCAGTCATCCTGGGTTACCACAAGATCCTGGGTCACGTCCACCAAACGGCGAGTCAAATATCCGGAGTTGGCAGTTTTCAGCGCTGTATCGGCCAAGCCTTTGCGGGCACCATGCGTGGAGATAAAATATTGCAGTACATTTAAGCCCTCGCGGAAATTTGCTGTGATGGGAGTCTCGATAATTGAACCATCGGGCTTGGCCATTAAGCCGCGCATGCCTGCCAGCTGACGAATCTGGGCCGCTGAGCCACGCGCACCCGAGTCGGCCATCATGTAAATCGAATTAAAGGATTCCTGTGTCAGCGGTTTGCCCTTTTTGTCTTTTTTTACTTCACCGGTTAGCGAGTCATGCACCGGCTCAACACCGAGCTGATCCATCATGGCCTTGGCCACTTGGTCACCGGCACGACCCCATATATCCACAACCTTGTTGTAGCGCTCGCCCTGAGTCACCAAACCGGAAGTATATTGAATCTCGATCTCCTGCACCTCCTTCTCGGATGCGCTGATAATGTCATTCTTCTGTACCGGTGTCAGCATATCGTCCAGACAGATTGAGATACCGGCACGCGTCGCATAAGTAAAGCCGGAATACATCAGTTTGTCAGCAAATATCACCGTCTCGCGGAGTCCGCAGCGACGGAAGCTCGCATTAATGAGTTTGGAGATCTCTTTTTTCTTGAGGGCTTTATTGATAAGGGCAAAAGGCAGACCGGCAGGGAGAATTTCGGACAGCAGTGCACGCCCCACAGTAGTATCATAGCGCGTGGTTTTCTCGTGGCGATCACCGTCGGCGTCCACCTCATATTCCTTGATCCGCACCATGATCCTGGCATTCAGCTCGATGACGCGGCTCTCGTAAGCACGGGATACTTCGCTGATGTTGGCAAACGCCATGCCCTCACCACGAGCATTGATTTTCTCCCTGGTGGTGTAGTACAACCCCAACACGATATCCTGTGACGGCACGATAATGGGTTCTCCATTCGCCGGTGACAAGATATTATTGGTGGACATCATGAGAGTGCGGCATTCCATCTGCGCCTCCAGCGACAGCGGCACGTGAACCGCCATCTGGTCACCGTCGAAGTCGGCGTTGAACGCTGCGCATACCAATGGATGCAATTGGATCGCCTTGCCTTCTATCAGCACCGGCTCGAATGCCTGAATACCCAGCCGATGCAATGTCGGAGCCCGGTTTAGCATCACCGGGTGCTCGCGAATGACATCCTCCAGTATGTCCCATACTACAGGGCTTTCGTTTTCAACCTCACGCTTGGCCGCCTTGATGGTGCTGGCGATACCCATTATTTCGAGTTTGTTAAAGATGAAAGGCTTGAACAATTCCAACGCCATTTTCTTCGGCAAGCCACACTGATGCAGTTTGAGCTGCGGACCTACCACGATCACCGACCGGCCGGAATAATCCACTCTCTTCCCGAGCAGATTCTGGCGAAAACGTCCACCTTTTCCCTTGATCATATCGGCAAGTGATTTTAACGGCCGCTTGTTGGCGCCCGTCATGGCTTTGCCACGTCGACCGTTATCCAGCAATGAGTCCACCGCTTCCTGCAACATGCGCTTCTCATTACGCACAATGATTTCCGGCGCCTTCAACTCAAGCAGACGCTTTAGCCGGTTGTTACGATTGATGACGCGGCGATATAAATCATTCAGATCAGAAGTAGCGAAACGCCCCCCATCCAGCGGCACCAGCGGACGTAACTCGGGCGGCAGCACCGGCAGCACGGCCAGAACCATCCACTCCGGCTTGATACCGGATTTGTTGAACGCCTCCAGCACCTTTAGACGCTTGGAGATTTTCTTCATCTTGGTTTCGGAACCGGTTTCTCCCATCTCGCGCCGAAGGTTATCAATTTCAACACGGATGTTGAGGTTACCCAACAAATCGCGAATGCCTTCCGCGCCCATGCTGGCACGAAAATCGTCCCCATATTCTTCCGTCTTGGCACGATAATCATCATCCGTCAGCAACTGACATCGCGCCAGAGGCGTCATGCCGGGATCGGTCACCACGTATGCCTCAAAATAAAGTACCCGCTCAATATCACGTAAAGTCATATCCAGCACCATACCGAGACGCGACGGCAGCGATTTCAGAAACCAGATGTGCGCCACCGGAGAGGCCAGTTCGATATGCCCCATACGCTCGCGCCGCACCTTCGAAAGTGTAACTTCGACACCGCACTTCTCGCAGATCACGCCGCGATGTTTCAGGCGTTTATATTTCCCGCACAAACATTCGTAATCCTTTACCGGGCCAAAAATTTTTGCACAGAATAACCCGTCCCGTTCCGGTTTGAACGTACGGTAATTGATGGTTTCCGGTTTCTTCACTTCACCATAGGACCAGGAACGTATTTTCTCTGGGGAAGCCAAGCCGATCTTGATCGAATCGAACTCTTCTTTCTGAGTAACCTGTTTGAATAAATCGAGCAGCGCTTTCATTTGTCACTCCTGTTGATCAGGGGTCGATACAAAAATCATCCGGTGAGAAATACGGAAACGAAAAGGATATTTAATATTTAATTCTCCATTCGTACCGCTACAATAGAATTGTTAATGCCGATCCAGATCGATATCCATCGCCAGTGACCGGATTTCTTTCACCAGCACATTGAATGATTCCGGCATACCGGCATCAATCTTGTGGTCGCCTTTGACAATGCTTTCGTACACCTTGGTACGCCCGTTCACATCGTCCGACTTGACCGTCAGCATTTCCTGCAAGGTATAAGCAGCACCGTATGCCTCCAATGCCCATACTTCCATTTCGCCAAAGCGCTGTCCGCCGAACTGCGCCTTGCCGCCAAGCGGCTGTTGGGTTACCAGACTGTAGGGACCGGTGGAGCGCGCATGCATTTTATCGTCCACCAGGTGATGCAGCTTCAGCACATGCATATAGCCTACCGTGACAGAACGATCAAAGGCCTCACCCGTTCTGCCATCGTATAATGTCACCTGTCCAGATCGCGGAAGCCCCGCAAGCTCCAGCATATCCTTGATTTCGTGCTCGGTGGCTCCATCGAATACAGGAGTCGCGAAAGGCACGCCATCCTTGAGATTTTCCGCCAGATCCAGAATTTCCACATCGGTGAGCGAGGCAATATCCTCATGTTTTCCGCTTGTGTTGTAAATTTTGTCAAGTAACTTGCGGACATCGGCAGTCTTGCTGTTGGCCTGCAGCATATCGCCGATTTTCCTGCCAAGCCCTTTCGCCGCCCACCCAAGATGGGTTTCCAGAATCTGGCCCACATTCATGCGCGAAGGCACACCCAATGGATTCAACACCACATCGACCGGAGTACCATCGGCCATGTAGGGCATATCTTCCACTGGCACAATCTTGGAAATCACGCCTTTATTGCCATGGCGCCCCGCCATTTTGTCCCCGGGCTGCAGGCGCCGCTTCACCGCCACATAAACCTTGACCATTTTCTGTACGCCTGGCGGCAGTTCGTCACCTTGAGTAAGTTTCTTTCTCTTCTCTTCAAAAGCAATGTCAAATGCCTTGCGTTTCTGCGCCAGGCCCTCCTCGATCTGTTCCAACTGCAGACTTGTTTCTTCGTCGGCAAGCCGGATATCGAACCAGTGGTGTGGATCAATACTGGCCAGATATTCCTTGGTGATTTGTGCACCCTTGACGAGTTTCTTGGGTCCCCCGGTTGCTGATTTTCCCTTGAGCAAGCGCTCGATACGCTCGAATGCATCGGCTTCCACGATCCGCATTTGGTCAGCCAGATCTTTCTTGTAGCGTTTCAGTTCGTCGTCGATAATCTGCTGGGCACGCTTGTCGCGCTCGATTCCTTCCCGAGTGAATACCTGCACATCGATCACCGTCCCGGAGATACCCGATGGCACACGTAGCGATGTATCCTTTACGTCAGAAGCCTTCTCGCCAAAAATCGCGCGCAATAGCTTTTCTTCAGGTGTCAACTGGGTTTCGCCCTTGGGGGTGACCTTACCCACCAGTACATCGCCTGCTTCCACTTCGGCGCCGATGTGAACAATGCCCGAGGCATCCAGACGTCCGAGTTGCACCTCCGACAGGTTGGAGATATCCGCGGTAATTTCTTCCGTCCCGAGTTTGGTATCCCGGCTTACCACCGATAATTCCTCAATATGAATGGACGTGAAGCGATCCTCGGCGACAACGTGTTCCGAAATGAGAATCGAATCCTCAAAGTTGTAGCCGTTCCAGGGCATGAATGCAACCAGCATGTTTTGTCCCAGCGCCAGCTCACCCTTGTCGGTGGAGGCGCCATCGGCTACCACATCACCTCGCGCAATCACGTCTCCCACTTTCACCAGTGGGCGCTGGTTGATGTTGGTATTCTGGTTGGAACGCGTGTATTTAGTCAGATTATAGATATCCACGCCCACTTCGCCGACGCGTGTTTCAGTATCATGCACTCGCACCACGATACGGCTCGCATCTACATAGTCCACTACGCCACCACGCACTGCCTGTACCGCGGTTCCGGAATCTATCGCCACGACACGCTCGATACCCGTACCAACCAGAGATTTTTCCGCGCGAAGGCAAGGCACCGCCTGTCGCTGCATGTTGGACCCCATTAATGCGCGATTGGCATCATCATGTTCCAGAAATGGAATCAGTGAAGCAGCTACCGATACGATCTGCGCCGGCGCCACATCCATATACTCGATACGATCCGGTGTCGCCAACGTAAATTCATTCTTGTGACGACAGGAAACAATGTCGTTGGTGAATTTGCCTTTGCGATCCAGTTCCGCATTCGCCTGAGCAATCACATACTGCCCTTCCTCAATCGCCGATAGATAGTCAATCTCATCGGTGACGCTTCCATTCTTCACCTTGCGGTATGGCGTTTCCATGAACCCATACTCATTGGTGCGGGCATATAGTGCCAATGAATTAATCAAACCAATATTGGGACCTTCCGGCGTTTCAATCGGGCACACGCGACCATAATGGGTGGGGTGCACATCGCGCACCTCAAACCCGGCGCGCTCCCTCGTCAGCCCACCCGGTCCCAGCGCGGAAACGCGGCGTTTGTGAGTAATCTCAGAGAGGGGGTTGGTCTGATCCATGAATTGCGACAACTGACTGGAGCCGAAGAACTCACGCACCGCAGCCGACACCGGCTTCGCGTTAATCAAGTCATGCGGCATCAGATTATCTGATTCAGCCTGGCTGAGACGTTCTTTCACCGCTCGTTCGACTCGTACCAGTCCCGAACGAAACTGGTTTTCCGCAAGTTCGCCAACGGAGCGGACACGGCGATTACCGAGATGATCGATATCGTCGATCTCACCGCGGCCATTGCGCAATTCGACTAGAATCTTGATGACCTCATTGATATCCTCGTTCGACAATGTGGTGGAACCATCCAGTTCAGTCCGGCCCACACGGCGATTGAATTTCATCCGCCCCACTACAGATAGATCATAGCGTTCCGGCGCGTAGAATAATCCGTTGAACAACGCCTTGACTGCTTCTTCGGTAGGTGGTTCGCCGGGGCGCATCATGCGGTAGATGGCCACTTGTGCGGCCATCTGATCAGCGGTTTCGTCTATTCTCATGGTCTGCGAGATGTATGCGCCCTGATCAAGATCGTTCGTATAAATGGTGTGAATCTCTTCCATATTGGCTTCGCGAAGTTTGGCGAGCACAACCTCCGTGATCTCGTCGTTAGCGAGCGCCACGACTTCACCCGTTTCCTTATCCACAATATTATGACCCAGTACCCGGCCCAGCAGAAAATCTTCCGGTACCGCGAGCCTGTCAATGCCCGCTTGCTGCATTTCACGAACATGTTTGACGGTTATACGTTTATCTTTCTGAACAATGACTTTTCCACTTTTGGTGGCGATATCAAAGCGCGCCATGTCGCCGCGCAAACGTTCCGGTATCAACTCAAAGAGGATGCCTTTTTTAGACAGGTGGAAAGCATCAAAAGAAAAAAAGTTCTCAAGGATTTGTTCGGGCGTATAACCTATCGCTTTCAGCAATACCGTAATCGGCATCTTGCGGCGGCGATCAACGCGAAAATACAGATAATCCTTGGGGTCGAACTCGAAATCGAGCCAGGAACCACGATATGGAATGATGCGCGCGGAGAAGAGCAATTTTCCCGACGAATGCGTTTTACCACGATCATGCTCGAAAAACACCCCTGGGGAGCGGTGCAACTGAGACACAATGACCCGCTCGGTTCCATTAATAACGAACGAGCCCGTACCGGTCATCAACGGAATCTCTCCCATGTAAACTTCCTGCTCCTTCACCTCTCTTACTGTTGGCTTGGAAGCTTCCTTGTCCATGATCGTCAATCGCACTTTAGCGCGCAACGGGGAAGCATAGGTAAGACCACGCTGCTGGCATTCCTTGACATCGAATGGAGGAATTCCCAACACATAATTAACGAAATCAAGGCGGGCATTCCTGGAGTGACTCTCGATCGGAAAAATCGAGATAAACGCCGCCTGCAACCCCTGAGTGGCGCGCTGATCAGGTTCAACCTGGGCTTGCAAGAAAGCCGCGTACGATTCGATCTGGGTAGCGAGAAGAAACGGAATCGGCAAAACGCTGGCGCGCTTGGCGAAACTTTTACGGATACGTTTTTTCTCGGTAAACGAATAGCTCATGGAATCTCTCCGGGAGGTCAAAAGACGGGTGGACAGAAAATGGGAGCAGAGTACCTGTTTTAAGCTACCGTGCTAAGTGTTCTGCGACACAAAAATCCAACATTCAAATGCTAAATTCAAAAGTTAAAACGCCAGATCCTGACGGCGCCTTACACGCCGTCAGCTGGCCTCATTGCATTAATTCTACTTAATCTCGCTGGTTGCACCGGCTTCGGTAAGTTGTTTCTGAATGGCTTCGGCATCGGCTTTAGGAATACCTTCCTTGACCGCTTTCGGTGCCCCATCAACCAAATCTTTTGCTTCTTTCAAGCCCAAGCCAGTAATCGCGCGCACAACTTTGATTACGTTTACTTTGCTGTCGCCCACCGTGGTCAGAATCACGGAAAATTCCGTTTGCTCCTCCACGGCGGCAGCAGCGGCACCCGCTGCGGGCGCGGCCGACGCGACAGCCACAGCGGCGGCGGAAACACCAAATTTTTCTTCCATTTCCTTGATCAATTGGGAAAGCTCCAGTACCGTCATATTCGCAATCGACTCTAAAATTTCTGCTTTGGCTATAGCCATGATTTTCTCCTGATAAATTTAATTTTCTGGTTGTGTTACGGTCTCAAATGACTTGAAACCGGCTAAGCGGTTTGCTTCTGATCACGTACGGCTGCAAGGCCACGCACGAAACTGGTCGGCACCTCGTTGAGGGTCCGCACAAAATTGGCAATGGGCGCCTGCATCGTGCCCAGCAGCTTCGAAAGTAGGACTTCTCGACTCGGAAGAGAGGCCAGATCCGCAATCTCTTTACTTGACATCACGAAATTTGCCATGGCGCCAGCTTTGATCACGAATTTGTCATTGCCTCTGGAAAATTCGTACAGCACCTTTGCCGCTGCTACCGGATCACTTGCGATGCCATAGGCTAACGGTCCGACCATATACTCGGAAAGTCCGGTAAATGGCGTATCTGCAACCGCGCGCCGCGCGAGCGAGTTCTTGAGCACCCGGAAATATATCCCCGATTGTCGCGCCTTCGCACGCAATTGGGTCATATGCCCGACTCCAAGCCCGCGGTACTCCGCAATAATAATGGCCTGAGCCTTTGCTACTTGAGTACTGACTTCGGCGACTACCGCTTTTTTCTCTTCTAGATTTAGACTCAAAACACGTTCTCCATCAGTTAAATGCGGTGTTGAGTTTTAGTGTTGAGTAATACAAAGCTCGCAACTTGTCTCAATACCGCGAACCGGCGACCTTAAATCAGGAGATAAATCCATTCCTGTTCTTGGGTACGCCATCTACGCTGGGCGCTCGAAATGGCGGAAAGTCAGAAACATGGATGATGACACCCTTCAAACTTTCCCCATCCCGTTTTGCGATTAAGTTCTCAGGCGATAGCTGGACTCAGTAAATAGCCTTACAACGTTGTTTACTGTCCGCTCTTCGCTCAGCAACCCCGGCGGTCTTTGACAACCCGCCAAATTAGCAAAATAGCCTCTTCGGCGGCCCAAAGTCTTACAAATTCAATAGAGATACCTCGGATACTTACCGCATACTGGTCTGATCTACCCGAACTCCTATCCCCATCGTGCTGGAAACCGAGATTTTTCTCAGATAAACACCTTTCGATGCGGCGGGTTTAGACTTGTTGAGCGCGTCCAGCAACGCCAGCATATTTTCTCTTAAAGAATCCACGCTAAACGATGCACGGCCTATCGTGCACTGGACAATGCCGGCTTTGTCGGCACGATATTGCACCTGGCCTGCCCTGGCGTTTTTTACCGCGCCCACAATATCCGGTGTCACCGTCCCCACCTTGGGGTTAGGCATCAAACCACGCGGGCCAAGTATTTGGCCCAATTGCCCTACGATACGCATAGCATCAGGGCTGGCGATAGCCACGTCAAAATTGATATTGCCCGCTTTGATCTGTTCCGCCAGATCCTCAAATCCGACTATGTCGGCACCCGCGGCGAGGGCTTCCTTAGCCTTTTCTCCCTGGGCAAATACCGCTACACGCACGGTTTTACCGGTACCCGCGGGCAGTACTACCGAGCCACGCACCGACTGATCGGATTTCTTTGCATCGATGCCGAGATTGACAGCTACATCAATCGATTCATCGAATTTTGCCGTAGCCGTCTCCTTAATAATCTTGAGCGCATCCGGCAGCGGATAAGATTTGCTGCGATCCGCTTTGGCGGTGATTGCCTTGAAACGTTTAGATATGTGCGCCATGCTATATGCCCTCCACGTCCACGCCCATGCTGCGGGCGCTACCGGCAATGGTACGAACCGCGGCATCCATGTCGGCTGCGGTCAAATCGGGCATTTTTACTTGGGCGATCTCCTCCGCTTGCTTCCGCGTCAACCTGCCTATTTTATCGGTGTGGGGCTTGGGACTGCCCTTAGTTACTCCAGCCGCCTTCTTGATCAGCACTGTCGCGGGCGTGGTCTTCATGATGAACGTGAAGCTCTTGTCGGCATAGGCGGTAATTACCACCGGTACCGGTAAGCCAACTTCCATTTTCTGGGTAGCGGCGTTGAATGCCTTACAGAATTCCATGATGTTGAGTCCCCGTTGACCGAGCGCGGGACCAATAGGCGGGCTAGGATTGGCCTTGCCCGCCGGCACTTGCAACTTGACATAGCCGACTATTTTCTTTGCCACGATAACTCTCCTCTCGGGTGCGAACGAACGCTGCTGCGTTCTCCCCAGTTAATAAACAATACAGGTGATCCCTGATCCCGGCACGAGTTCGCCTCTATTTCAGTTTCAAGCTTTTTCGACTTGACTAAAATCCAGCTCTACCGGCGTAGGACGGCCAAAAATGGAAACCGACACCCTGATCTTGCTTTTATCATAATTAACATCTTCCACATTGCCATGGAAATCCGTGAATGGACCTTCCTTGACCCTTACTGCCTCGCCCGTTTCAAAGAGAATCTTGGGTTTGGGCTTTTCCACTCCCTCCTGAATCTGATGGAGGATATTTTCCACTTCTTTTTCGCTGATTGGCGTCGGCTTCATAGCCGAACCCCCAATAAAACCGGTAACCTTGGCGGTATTTTTGACCAGATGCCATGTTTCGTCAGTCATCTCCATCTCGACTAGCACGTAGCCGGGAAAGAATTTTCGTTCGCTAAGATTCTTCTGACCGCCTTTCATCTCAACCACTTCTTCTACCGGAACCAGTATTTGTCCAAATTTGTCCTGCATTCCGGCGCGACTGATTCGTTCCTTTAACGCACGCTGTACACTTTTCTCAAATCCGGAGTAGGCATGAACCACAAACCATTTTTTTTCCATCACCCTTCCTGCCCCATGAGGTACTTCACCGCCAGCAGCAACCCCGCATCCACCATCCATAAAAATATGGCCATCACCAGAACAAAGGCAAATACGATACCCGTAGTCTGCACCGTTTCTTTACGGCTCGGCCACACTACTTTCTTGGTTTCTTCCGAGGACTCTCTGCTGAACGCATAAAATTGTTTGCCTTGAGTGGTAAACCAGACCGTCACCGCCGCCAAAACGAAGCCTGACAGTACGGCAAGGACACGAACCACCATGGCGCTATCACGCAGGTAATAAAAACCGGCGATACCCGCGATCAACAGCAGAAGCGCGAATCCCAACTTGATCTTATCCACTCTATTCCACTCTGCCTTTAATGCTTGTTAGTAAATGAAGCACACAGGAACCGATTATGCAAATTGCAAATACGGTCCACAGAACCATCATGAGACTCAATCCGCTTGTGACATTATGAATTTCGCATCCATCGGAATACGCGATGACTGATGGTTTTTAATGACATCCTTGTCTTGGCAGGCCAGGAGGGCATCGAACCCCCAACCTTCGGTTTTGGAGACCGACGCTCTGCCAATTGAGCTACTGGCCTATATTCCCTTCTAAAACAAAGATAAAAATCAGAAGACTCAACTCATGCATCAAGTACAACAACGATAAATATCAACCCCTGAAACCGATCTCCTGAACGGAGCCCTGGCGCCCAGGCTACTCAATAATCTTTGCCACCACACCCGCGCCGACGGTTCTTCCGCCCTCGCGAATAGCAAAACGCAGACCGTCTTCCATGGCAATCGGCGCAATCAGGTTCACCGTTACCGAAACATTGTCCCCAGGCATCACCATTTCCGTACCAGCAGGCAATTCTATCGCTCCGGTCACGTCAGTGGTGCGAAAATAAAACTGGGGGCGATATCCCTGGAAAAATGGGGTGTGACGCCCCCCTTCTTCTTTGCTCAGTACGTAGATCTCGGCGGTAAACT
>JBDSSX010000237.1:0-4664 GCA_039928555.1 Nitrosospira sp.
GCAGCCTCGATCATGAGCGTGGTAAAGAGATGCGGAGGAAATCCTGCGTCACGGAACAATTGCTCCAGCGCCAACGCGCATTGCGGTACGTTGGAGGCGTGTTTCAGAACACAGGCATTACCCGCCATCAGCGCTGGCGCCGCAAACCGGATGACCTGAAAGAACGGAAAATTCCAGGGCATCACACCCAGGACGACACCGATCGGATCATAGGAAACATAGCTCTTGCTCGCGTCGGTCCGGACCCTCTCGGTTTGCATGAAATGTTCGGCATGCACCGCATAATAATCACAGGCCAGCGCACATTTTTCCACCTCGGCGCGACCTTCGCGCAGCGGCTTCCCCATTTCGACAGCCATCAGCCCGGCATATTCATTAACCCGCTCGTGCAGCAGCATGGCGGCGCGGTTCATATGCTCCGCGCGTTCGGTAAATGTCGCGTGCAATGAGAGTTGTTGAGCGTTATACGCTTGCTCCAGAATTGCCGCGAGATGATGACTATCCCAGCTGGTATAGGTTTTCAGGGTTTTATTGGTCGCGGGGTTCAGGCTGATATACGGCATGATGTGCTATTCTTTAAAATGAAGTGTCAAAGTTAAAGGAGGTCAGTGGCTGGAAATACCAACCGCTTTCCGTTCGATTTTTCATTCCGGATATTTATTATGTATAGCAGGTTATGAAAAAGTTTTTTGCGGGATCAGCAGGCGTAGCCGGGTTATTCTTTGCGATCTACGCGGGTACCTTGGTGGCCGGCCAGGATGATGACTTCATTGCCATGAGACAAGCGTTCCAGGCGGGGGATTCCGCCCGCGTGGCCTTTTACGCCCAGCAGTTGCAAGGGTACGTACTGGAACCCTATGCCGCTTACTACCAGCTCCGTCCACAGTTGGAAAATACCATTGTGAGTGCGGATACCATCAAAAAGTTTCTTTACCTGTATCAGGATAGTCCGCTGGGCGACCGCCTGCAGGGTGAATGGTTGAAAGCTTTGGGCAAGACACAGCGGTGGGAATTATTCGCCGAGGCATATCCGGGGTTGATCAACGGAGATACTGAACTCACCTGCTATTCCCTGCAACACCGCCTTGGTGCAAACGATGACAATGCGTTTAACGCGGCGCGCCAACTATGGTTTAACGGACGCGACCTGCCGGAAAGCTGTACACCAGTTTTCGACATACTTATTAGCGCGGGAGTGCTGACATTGGAAGATGTGTGGACACGATTGCGCCTGGCGCTGGAAACAGGCAACGTGAGCGTGGCGAAACGCATCAACCAGTATCTGCCGAATAATCAAACCCTCAATGAACGCAAGCTAACTGCCGCCGCGGACAATCCTCTGCGCTATCTGGAAAAACACCGGAACGAAATCAGGACTCGCGCCGACCGCGAGATTGCCCTTTTCGCGATGTTGCGCCTGCTTCGTAGCGGCCCTGACCAGGCTTATGTGTATTGGACCAGGATACGCGGGCAATTCAACGAAAAGGACCGATCTTATTTCATGGTGCAATTGGCGGATCAGGCTGCGCGCAGACTTAACCCGCGTGCACTGGGCTGGTTCAGGGAAGCTGCCAGCACCAGCAGCGCACCGGTTCCGTTGTCGGATGCACAGCTTGGCTGGAAAACCCGCGCGGCGCTGCGCGTTGGGGACTGGGGGTTGGTATTGGAGACTATCGAGGCCATGTCGGACGCAGAACAAGAGACTGGAGTATGGCGTTACTGGAAAGCGCGAGCCCTGAAAGCCCAGGGCAAGACAGTAGAAGCGAATGCTATCCTTGCTCCATTAAGTGCCGAGCATAATTTTTATGGTCAACTGGCCGAAGAAGATTTAGGGGTCGTGATGAGCGCGCTTGCCGAACCTTATAAAGCCACAAGGGAGGAGATTACCGTTATCGAGCGGTTACCAGGAATTCAACGAGCCCTCGCTTTGTATCGCCTGAATCTGCGCACCGAAGCCATCCGTGAGTGGGCTTGGGTAATACGCAATTTCGACGACCGGCAGTTACTTGCTGCCGCTGAAGTCGCGCGGCGTAACGGACTCTACGACCGTGCCATTCATACTGCTGATAAAACCCGGATACAGCATGATTTCAGCCTGCGTTTCCTCGCCCCTCATCGTGAGGCTATGCGCGACGTTTTGAAGCAGCAAGAGCTTGACGAGGCCTGGGTATACGGCCTCATCCGCCAGGAAAGCCGCTTCGTTAGCGATGCCAGATCCAGCGCCGGGGCAATGGGCCTGATGCAATTGATGCCGGGTACCGCAAAATGGGTAGCAAAAAAATTGGGGATGCAAAAATATCATAAAACTCTCGTCACCGAAGTGAATACCAATCTGATGTTGGGTACATACTATCTCAAGCACGTTCTGACTTTGTTCGACAACCAGTCGCTGATGGCCTCAGCAGCTTACAATGCCGGCCCGGGACGGGCACGGCAATGGCGCGATGAAAAACCGCTGGAAGGTGCAATCTACGCCGAAACCATTCCTTTCAATGAAACCCGCGACTATGTAAAAAAAGTGATGAGCAACTCCATGTACTATGCCAGCACCTTCGGTCATCAGACGAGGACACTGAGGCAACGTCTTGGTATCGTCGCACCTAAATCGAACGGAGTGAGTGTTTCCGAAGAGGAAAATAAGCCAGATGAAAATCAATAACGTATGCATTATTGGTGGCAGCGGGTTTGTCGGCAAGCATATCGCAAACCTGCTGACGACACGGGAAATCAACCTCCGTATCCCCACCCGCCACCGCGAGCGCGCCAAAGAACTGCTGGTGCTGCCGACGGCGGAAGTGGTGGAAACCAATGTACACGACGATGCAGCGCTTGATCGCCTGCTGGCCGGCATGGATGCGGTCATCAATCTGGTTGGTATTCTGCATGGCGATTTCAGGACCGCCCACGTGGAACTGCCACGTAAAATTGCGGCTGCATGTATGCGTAATGGAATAGCGCGGCTATTGCACATGAGTGCGCTCAAAGCGGGCGTCGACCGCCCCAGCGAATATTTGCGCACCAAGGGAGAAGGCGAACGGATCGTGATGACATCCAGCCTGATGACCACCGCTTTCAGACCATCGGTCATCTTCGGGCCCGGGGATTCTTCTCTTAATCTATTTGCCAGGCTGGCGCGGTGGCTGCCGGTATTGCCCCTGGCATCGCCCGATGCAAAATTCCAGCCGATATTTGTGGAAAATGTGGCGCACGCATTCGCGGCCAGCCTGGAGAATCCCGATACTTTCGGTCAGAGTTACGATCTGTGCGGCCCCAAGTGCTACACCCTGCGGCAATTGGTGGAATACGCGGCACATGTAACCGGACGTAACCCGGCCATTATCGGTCTCAATGACGGCCTCTCTTATCTGCAGGCACTGATGATGGAGTTTCTCCCCGGCAAGCTCATGACCCGGGACAATTATTATTCGATGAAGGTGGATAGCATATGCGGTTCTGGCAATCACGATAACCTCGTGGAGGTCTGGGGTATCCGCCCCACTGCGCTGGAAGAGGCAGCGCCGCTGTACCTGGCAAACCGTATGCCGCGTGAACGGTACGACCGCTTCCGTCATCGAGCAGGACGATAAAAATTCTCGTTCTCCGTAACTCATGAAAATCTACCTGGTTGGCGGCTCCGTGCGCGACGAGATTCTGGGCCTGCCGGTGACTGATCACGATTACGTTGTTGTGGGGTCTTCGCCGGACGAGATGGTCCGGCTTGGCTATCGCCCGGTGGGAAAAGATTTCCCCGTTTTCCTTCATCCTCAAAGCCAGGAACAATACGCGCTGGCCCGTACAGAGCGTAAGGTTTCGCGCGGTTACAAGGGCTTTGAAGTTTACGCCTCCCCTGAAGTCACATTGCGGGAGGATCTGGCGCGGCGCGACCTCACTATCAACTCCATCGCCAAGGACCGGGACGGCAATATTATCGATCCATTTGACGGCGTGGCCGATCTCGAAGCCGAGGTGTTGCGTCATATCAGTCCGGCGTTTACCGAAGACCCGGTGCGAGTGTTGCGAACAGCGCGCTTTGCCGCGCGCTTCGCGTTTCACATTGCGCCGGAGACCCTTGCGCTGATGAGCGAGATGGTACACAACGGTGAAGTGGATGCCCTGGTGCCGGAACGCGTGTGGCAGGAGTTTGCTCGCGGGTTGATGGAACACAAGCCTTCGCGCATGTTTTATGCACTTCGCGAATGCAGCGCGCTGACCCGCATCATGCCCGAGGTGGATGCGTTGTTCGGCGTGCCCCAGCCGGCACAATATCATCCCGAAATTGATACCGGTGTGCACGTGATGATGGTTATCGATCACGCCGCGTCAAAAAATTATTCTCTGCCCGTACGTTTTGCTTCGCTTACTCACGATCTCGGCAAAGGCACCACACCCCCCGAGGAATGGCCGCGCCATATCGGTCACGAAGCCCGCAGCGTGAAACTGGTGAGGGACTTATGCGAGCGCATCCGGGCTCCCAACGACGTGCGTGATCTGGCGCTGCTGGTCGCACGCTACCATGGCGACGTACACCGTACGGCGGAACTGCGCCCTGCGACCATTGCCAACATGCTGCAAGGCGTGGATGCCTATCGCAAGCCGGAGCGCTTCGAAGAATTTCTGCAGGCCTGCTCGTGCGATTTTCACGGCCGGCCGGGTTACGCCGAAAA
>JBDSSX010000238.1:0-5830 GCA_039928555.1 Nitrosospira sp.
CCGCTAAAAAGGAGAAGTCTATCGACCCATCATGACCAACAGCATTACAATTTAACCGCGTAACACCGCACGCTGCGCAGCGGTCATGTTCAGCCGGAATGCGCGGTCACGTTCACCGGAATACGCATCAACAAACATTCTTTTTGCATCCGAGGCTGCTGACATGTTGAGCTCCTTAAAAACGGTTGATAGGCCTCACTGTTAATATCAGAAGGATCGCACGGATCAATGAGCATCACAACAGGGTAATGAATACCCCGCAGTAGCACCTGTCATATAGCCACGCGCACTTGACTCAATCCCCTGCCTTCCAACCGCTTTCTTGAAAGCACATGGCATCCATCCGTAAGGGATTTTGTCATTTTAGAAGGGGAATGCTAAGATTGGTATAGGCATATTTCCGATTTCCTTAATGTAGACACAAGGTATACGGGGAATATTAAACCTGAAGGCGACAACGACCCGGCATCAGGCGTTATTTAAATTAAAACTCGATCAATGATAGGACTATGAAAATGGATGACTCATCGCTGCCACCCAATGTTATCCCCCTATTCCGCTCCTCCCCTTCTACGGACTCAAATCCAAGGCAGCAATATAAACGGAGAGGGCCGGACAGGCGGCAATACAGTAGAAGACGGCCCGATCAAAATAATCAGCAAGGCCCCGGTGAGAGAGAACTGCCTGACCGGCGTCACCATGGCCGGCGCCATTGAATAGATCAATCCTTGCCGAGGTATTGAGAATAGCGTCATGCTCGTAGCTTCTTTAGGAAATATAGGCCATGAAACACGAGAAAATCAAGTCAAATAACGATATTGTCGAGTTAAACCCGCAAGCCTCAGGCCCATCGCTTGAGGAACTTCAACGGTCTCATCACATTGTTGAGGCCCTTATGGCGGCACTGCCTCCCGACGCCAAAAAAGAGCTCGTCGATCTGTTGCAAACGCTTGCCAAAGGTAGTGAATCTCAAGAAACAATCAGTTCCGTTCATCAAAGAGCCCTACAAATTGTGTCCGATATATGCAAGCCCAACACGCCTCAGCAAATTGAGGATCAGGAATCCGGGCAAGCGATGGGTGAAAGGCGAAATCGTGACAGGCGGCAGAAATAAAGGCGGTACATTAACCGCAAATGAATTCAATCGATATGTGTGAGCAGTTCGGGGTTGCCCGAATTCATCATGCACAACTTCCCCCAGGCTACTTCCGTGCCTCCCCAGGCTGATCCCAACATCTCAGCTTGCAATCAGATAGGCGTACTTCAGTCCAATAGTAAAATCCGTCAATGCGGTTAACATACGAGAGAATGATTTTCCCCGCTGATTGACTGTTCTTCACCTCTCTTAACACGAGCAAAACGACGAATTCGACGTTCTTTTATTTGTGCCCGCTTAGAGCAGGAATAGACGGAGAGGGCTTTGCAGGCGGGCATAATCGGTACGCAACCAGCTTAAAACTGGCAACTTCATAACAAGCAAACATTTATGGCTGAGATGTCAACGTTCAACCAGACGTATGAACTGGCGAATATGTTGATGGAGAAGGCGACAAAAGAACAACTTGCCGAATGCGCACGGTTGCTTGCCTTGAATCTTGCACACCATCAACTAAAGCATGAGGAAATCCCGGTAGATGAAACGTTAGCGTTATTGCGCACATTCGAGCTCAACGAAGAACATCTGAATTTACTCGTTGATGGCATGGTAAACCTGATAGGTGTGCTACTGAACGTTTGCGGTGGATCAGAAGAAACAAGGCATTAAGCTGGTTCTTCGAAAAGGATGATCAGGAAGCCCGTTACGGTTATTCAACAATCGTGACCCAACAATAATGATCGAATCAACACAACTGTACTCCCGCGAGCAGCGTCATTACCGACCAGAACAAAAAAGCCCGGCGCGGGATTAACCATGGCCGAGCCCAGCGTCCCCACCGGAGGGGATAGCGACCCAAGGTGTTTACAAAAAGGGGGAATGTAAACACTTGGGTAAATCTTTCACATTAGTGTGTCAAAGCTATGACAACACATCCCCTATCAACAATTTACATCGGGTTTTTCTTTTATGAACACCGGCAAACAGGCATAAAACCCGACGTAATATCTACTGCAACCCATCTCCGGCGCCATTACAGAACTATTACGAAACCAATAATGAGGCCAAAAATAACTCTTGCCAGCATATTATCTTTTAACCAGTTATCGACATTTTTCATGAAAATAGAGCGGTTCTTCTCCATGAGTTTCGGGTCGAACACTTTAGCCGGCCACCCGGTTTCAAGCTGGGGATTTTGATCGGGTTTTCCGAATCTCTTTACCAGAGAGCTGGATAAGCGCTCCGCAACCCAGCCAGATCCATATAACGACGCCGCAATAAGCAGGCAGTAAGGAAGTGCGACGAAAAATTTTATGGATTTATCGTGGTATTTTTCCATTAAAGGGAAGCCATAGTCATTTAATGAAATACCGATTAACCACAGGATGGGGAGAAACAGACAAACCATCAAAACATGAAAAAGCAATTGCTTCATAACATCTCTCCTTTAATCCAACATGAGATAAGCACCTGATAGTTGCCTAAAGAACAGTCTGGTAGGGCAGACGAGCTCATGAATTACTTTCTCCCGCTCTATCCCGAATGTTTCATAAATTAACGCGCGTCCTCGCTGGTCTTTTGTTTCGTATGGAAATTTTGTTCAGTCGGGCGTATGAATAACTACGCCGCTCTTTCACAAAACCGCCCTACAAAACAAAATCCTGCGCAATCATCACGCGAATTTATGAAACATCCGGACTATGAAATGCATAGAATGATTCTTGCGCTATGTCTATTTCATGATGAACAGACTGCCACACCATATGTTAAGAAGATGTCACATAGATGTGATTAATTTGTGAGAATTGTAAATTTTGTGGCTGGAGAAAAATGATGGAGAAGGCCATCATGAAACAATGGGCAAGTCATCGTTTTGCGTAATCGAATAACGCTAACAGCACTTCGTGGGGTCGCTGTAGCAATAAAAACAGGGAAACAGCGAGTGCTGTAGCCGGACTTGAACAATGTGATCTGACGACACAGGTAGAAAGGGTCTGCGCCGGAGAGTGCTGGCGATATTTACGTCTGATAAGACGGCATCAGGATATACCGGATTGCGGAAAGCGGGTACCTCAGGATCGATTGAATCACCCGCCAAATGTCCGGTCCTGTCTCTTGAACCAGGATAGCGCATGCTCAAAATGCTGGGGATCAAAATCCGGCCAATACTCATCTCTCACATAAAAATCCGCATAAACTGATTGCACCGGAAGAAAACCGCTCAAGCGGCGCCCTCCTCCCCATCGCACTATGAGATCCAGGCGTGAAACTTCGTTTGAACGCAGGCTGCCATTCTTGAGACCACCCAAGTCCCATTCCCAGCCATAGTTAATGAGCAGATTCACCTTCATGCCGGTGCCCTGGCGCTGCCTGAATACCTCCAGCACCTTGGGAAACTGCGCTGAGGTTTCATCACCAACGACCAGCAGCGCCGCGCCGCGGCGTGCGATTTCAAAAGCAAATGCCACGGATGCATCGGTAAATGCAAGCTTCTGAGCGGGAGGCCGTTTGGTATTATCCTGCGTAAAACAGTAAATGGAGGCCTCGACGATTCCGCGTTCCTTACATATTTCGTACAATGACAATCCCGGATCAATGCCATGAGCATACCCATGCTCTTTAGGCAAGCCCTGGTCCAGGGCCCAGCGGCGATTTCCGTCCGGAATGAAGCCGATATGACGCGGGGTGCTATTTCTTGCCATAGTGGTCCTTAATAGACGTGATCCGGAGTTACACGGCTTCGCTCTGGGGCAATACCGGTTTTTTTGCTTCTTCCGCCAGATACAGCCAAGTTTCCACCACTGTATCAGGATTAAGTGAGAGGCTTTCAATACCTTCCTTCATAAGCCATTGTGCCAGATCAGGATGATCGGATGGCCCCTGACCACAAATCCCGACGTACTTACCCGCCTTAAGGCACGCCTGAATGGCCAAGCGCAACAGAGCTTTCACCGCTGGGTCGCGTTCATCGAAAGATTCGGCAACCAGACTGGAATCGCGATCCAGCCCAAGAGTAAGTTGGGTAAGGTCGTTGGATCCAATGGAAAACCCATCGAAGTACTCCAGGAATTGATTCGCCAGCAGCGCATTGGACGGGATTTCACACATCATGATCAGCCGCAGCCCGTTCTCGCCCCGTTTCAGGCCGTTCGCCGCCAGCAACTCCACCACGCGCCTGGCCTCGGTCACCGTTCGCACAAACGGGATCATCACTTCCACATTAGTGAGCCCCATTTTGTCGCGCGTTTGTTTCAGCGCCCGGCATTCCAGTTCGAAACAATCACGGAAATTTTCCGCTATGTAGCGCGAAGCACCGCGAAAGCCCAGCATCGGATTTTCCTCCTTGGGCTCGTATCGCTGCCCGCCAATGAGACTGGAATACTCATTGGATTTAAAATCCGACATGCGCACAATCACCGGTTTAGGAAAAAACGCGGCGCCCAGCGTAGCGATACCTTCGGTCAGCTTCTCCACATAGAAGCTGACCGGATCAGAATAACCCGCGCATTGGTTTTCCACTTCCTTTTTCAAGTCCGGCGGGATATCGGGATAATCCAGGACTGCTTTAGGGTGTATCCCGATCATGCGGGCAATGATGAATTCCAGTCGCGCCAGCCCTACGCCATCGTTGGGCAAGCGCTGGAAATCGAACGCCAGCTCCGGGTTGCCAACATTCATGGTGATCTTGACCGGCGGCTTTGGCATCTTTTCCAGCACAAGATCAATCACTTCAGTTTCCAGAACGCCGCGGTAAATATTGCCGGTATCGCCTTCCGTGCAGGATACTGTGACCATCTGATTTTCAGACAATGCACTGGTAGCGTTACCGCAGCCCACCACCGCCGGAATACCCAGCTCACGCGCAACGATTGCGGCATGACAGGTGCGGCCACCGCGATTGGTGACAATGGCGGCAGCGCGTTTCATTACCGGCTCCCAATCGGGATCGGTCATGTCGGTCACCAATACGTCACCGGCCTGCACCCGCGACATTTCTTTGGCACTCAAGATCAGACGCACTGGTCCGCTGCCTATTTTCTGACCAATGGCGCGCCCCGACACCAACACTTCCGATTTACCTTTCAAACGATAGCGCCGCAACGTATCCCCACCCGACCGGGCCTGCACCGTCTCGGGCCGCGCTTGCAGGATATAGAGTTTACCGTCTATGCCGTCCTTGCCCCATTCGATATCCATCGGTCTTCGATAATGCCGCTCAATGACGAGTGCGTGACGAGCCAATTCCTCCACATCCGCATCAGTGATGGAGAATCGCCTGCGCTCCGCTTCATCCACATCCAGCGTTTCCACCGGACGGACGGCTTCGCGATTTGCGGCAAATTGCATCTTGATGAGTTTAGAACCGAGATTACGCCGCAGGATCGCGGGTTTTCCCTGCTCCAGCGCGGGCTTGTAAACATAGAATTCGTCGGGATTAACCGCACCCTGCACCACGGTTTCGCCTAGACCATAGGAAGCCGTGATGAGTACCACTTGGTCAAAACCTGATTCGGTATCCAGTGTGAACATTACGCCGGAAGCGCCGATGTCGCTGCGCACCATCCGTTGCACGCCCACAGATAGCGCCACTTCGGAATGAGTAAATCCCTGGTGGACGCGATAGGAAATGGCACGATCGTTGTAGAGGGAAGCGAATACGTTCCTGACCGCTTCCAGCAATTTGTCCAGCCCTTGTATATTAAGAAAAGTTTCCTGCTGCCCCGCGAAGGAAGC
>JBDSSX010000239.1:0-7712 GCA_039928555.1 Nitrosospira sp.
AACTGCGCCCTGCGACCATTGCCAACATGCTGCAAGGCGTGGATGCCTATCGCAAGCCGGAGCGCTTCGAAGAATTTCTGCAGGCCTGCTCGTGCGATTTTCACGGCCGGCCGGGTTACGCCGAAAAATCCTACCCCCAAGCTGAACGGTTGCGCGAAGCGTTCAGTGCGGCTAGAGGTGTGGATGCGGGGGCAATTGCCGCCGAGTTGGCCAAGTCCGTTTCTGATCCCACTCGCTTGCCGGCCGCAATCAACGCCAAGGTGAGCGAGGCGCGTGTCGCTGAAATCAGAAACCGGCTAACTTGATCGCTGCTGATCGCCGCTGGATGAGTGGGCGATGGCATTGAATCCTATAACACGTGGGTTGCTCTCGTTTGGGTCGTGCGAGGTTCTCAAATGAGTAGCAAGCAGACGTGAAACACCGAGAATGCGGAAGCAATCTCCCGGCAAGATTATCGCGGCTTACGTGGCGCCTTGGCGAAGAGCCGGTCATAAAGGAAATTGGGAAGCAGTTTTAAGAGCCGCGCGACCATCGCCATTTGCCAGGGAATCACGGCGAACAATGTTTTGTTCTCGACAATGCGCGCAATTCTTTCAGCAGCGTCTTCCGCTGTCAGGATGAAGGGCATGCGAAAGGGGTTATTCGCCGTCATCGGTGTGACGACATAGCCGGGACAAACGGTAATGACGGACACACCCTTACCGTACATTTCCACGCGCAGGCTTTCCAGATAGCTAATAGCGGCCGCTTTGGATGCCGAGTAAGCGCCACCACCGGGAAGACCTCGATAGCCGGCAACACTGGCGATGCCGACCAGACTGCCTCGTCCGGATGCTCGCATTGCGACAATAAACGGCTGGAAGAGGTTGACCATCCCAGTGACATTGGTGGCGAGAATATCCTCGAAAACCTCGCTATCTTCGGCATATTCGGTGAGGGTACCGCGACTGATACCGGCATTGGCGATGACGATATCGGGACAGCCATTGCGGTACATGAAGTCTTCCGCGGCCACCCGGATTGCGGAAGCATCGCGGACATCGGCAACATAGATCGAGGTTCGGGCTAGTTCTGACGCAAGGATTTCCAAGCGGTCTCTACGTCTTGCGATTAAACCAAGCGTTGCACCCATTCCCGCGTAGTGTTGCGCCAATGCCCTGCCCAAGCCGCTGGACGCACCACTAATGATGACCTTCAACGGCGTCAATCAGAGTTCGTCAAGTTTGTGAGGTGGGCAGGCTGAGGAGATGCCGCTACTTCTTTAATCTCTCCTTGCGTACTTTCTCAATCAATTCATCCAGTATTGTAATCATATCCTCCGGTGCGCCGCCCATTCTTCCGCTGGTCAGGTACCTGCCATCCACCACCAGAGCGGGAACACCGGTAAGCCGGTACTCCTTGGACATACGTACTGATTGGGGCACCTGCTGGTTCTGGACCGAGAAAGAATTGTAAGCGTCAATAAATTTCTGCCGGTCTATCCCCTGTTTGGCTACCCAATCGAACAGCACCTCATCTTTGGCTAGATCTATCTTGCCGATATGAATGGCGTCGTAGACCTTATCGTGCAGCCTGTCTCTTGCTCCGAGCGCTTCCAGCGCGTAAAAAGTTTTTGCGCCGGGAGTCCAGTTGATGCGAAAGATAGTCGGAACGTAACGAAAGCTCACATCCTTCGGTATTCTCTTGAGCCAGGCGCTGATATGTGGATGCAAAGCGTAGCAGTGCGGGCAGCCGTACCAGAAGAATTCGAGAACTTCAATATTTTTCCCGCTATCCGTTGGCTGCGGATGAGACAGGAGCGTGTAATCGCGTCCTTCCACAAGGTCGGCTCGAGCGCCGGAAATACCGGCAATACTCATGCCGGCAAGCAAAAGAACCACCGCAAGTAAACGCATTGGATTCATTTTTTTCTCCTTGAGATAAACGGAATGCCTTGGTCGCGCCGCCTGCGGAACAGGCCGCTTCTTACTGCGCGCCTTCGTGTACTTTAATGAGACTGCTTTGAACGCCATTTTGTTGCAGGGAAGCGCGAACCCGATTGATATCGTCAATTTTTGTAAAAGGCCCCACTCGCACCCTGTGCCAAACACCTTTTTCTGACAAGTCGGCGGCCTGAACATACGCTTCTACGCCGAGCATCGCCAGTTTTGCTTTCAGATTGTCCGCATCATCAGCATTCTGGAAAGATCCGGCCTGAAGAAAATACTTATCGCTGGAAGGCGGCCGTTGTGCCGCCTGTTTGAATTGCTGTTCTGTTACAGGTTCTTCGGCGCCAGGCAGTATTTTGTAAAATTCAAAGCGAGGCTTGCTGTCAGCGGCTTTGGTCGATTTGTCTTCAGTACCGGATACTTGCGCACTTTTTTGAGTTTGGCCGGGTTGATTGACTGCGCTTCTCGCCGCCGCGCTATCCGCAAGTTTGTCCTGGGAGATGAATGGACTTGGCGCATTGTTAATAACCATCCACATGCCAATAGCACTAAGAAGACCTAACGCATAACCGATAAACAATCCCAACAAGAGAGGATTCCCCATTATGCCGGAGGCTGGAGAGCTGGGACGGGTTTTGTAATCTCGACTCATGAAAACCTTATCGGGTATGCTGCTTACATTTTCTCGGGAGCGCTCACACCCAGCAATTCGAAGCCGTTAACCAGCACCTGCCTTATCGCGGCAATCAGTCCCAGCCGGGCGAACCGCAGCGGAACCTCCGGCACAAGAAATCGGGTAGCATTATAGTAACTGTGGAACTCCCCTGCCAGTTCCCTGAGATAAAACGCGATCAGATGAGGGGAAAGTTCCTTCGCCGCCGCTTCCACCGTTTCGGGATAATCGATCAGCTTTTGCAGCAGGGACAATTCCGCGGGACTCCCAAGCGGAGTCATATCCGCGGCAACAAGCATTTCACCATCTTCACCCCATTGCTCCAGCACACTGCAAATTCTTGCATGGGCATACTGGACGTAATATACCGGATTATCATTACTTTGCGATTTAGCCAGATCCAGATCAAAATCCAGATGCTGGTCGCTTTTGCGCAGCACGTAAAAAAATCGGGCCGCGTCATTACCCACTTCCTGACGTAATTCCCGTAACGTAACGAACTCTCCCGAGCGGGTAGACATGGAGGCTTTCTGCCCGTCGCGGTAAAGTACCGCGAATTGCACCAGAGCAATTTCAAGTTTTTCCGGGTCATGTGCCAATGCCTGCAGAGCACTCTTTACCCGCGGAATATATCCGTGATGATCGGCCCCCCATACGTTGATGACGCGTTCAAACCCGCGCTCGAATTTGTTGAGATGATAGGCGATGTCGGAAGCAAAATAAGTGAACTGTCCGTTTTCCCGCTGCACGACCCGGTCTTTTTCATCGCCGAAATGCGTCGAACGGAACCACTGAGCGCCATCCTGCTGATACAAATAACTTTGTTGTTCGAGCAATTGAACCGCCTGTGCCACCTTGCCGCTGTCAAACAACGATTGCTCGGAAAACCACGTATCGAAAACGACACCGAATTCCATCAAGTCATTGCGGCAATCGCCGAGCTGCTCGGTAAGAACAAAGTTATGAATGTATGCATAATCTTGCCCCAGCAGTTTCTTGGCGCTGGCGATTAATGCATCGAGCTGCCCTTCGGTATCGGCACCCGCATCCGCGGAGATACCCTCGAACAGTAAATCAGGTTGATGCAGGTAGCGTCCTCCATGCGCCTTGTGAATCAATCGCGCCATATCGCGCACATACTCGCCCTGATAGGCGTTGCTAGGAAAGCGCAAGGCGACTCCATGCAGTTCCAGATAACGCAGCCAGGTGGAGAGCGCCAGAATATCCATCTGCCGTCCCGCGTCATTCACATAGTATTCGCGGGTGACGGAAAAACCGGCAGCTGCCAGCACATTGGCAAGACTTGCGCCAAATGCCGCACCGCGCCCGTGACCCACATGCAGCGGCCCGGTGGGGTTGGCCGAAACGAATTCCACCTGAACCTTTTTACCCGCGCCAATATTGCTTTGACCAAACTTTTCGCCATTCTCCAGCACATAGCGCGGAAACCACTGTTTGACGGACGTCTTGAGAAACAGATTGATGAACCCGGCACCCGCGATCTCGACTTTTTCCAGATAAGGCGAAGTGGACAGCGCATTGATGAGCAGACCGGCAATATCGCGCGGGTTCTGACGCAACGGCTTGGCCAGTTGCATCGCGAGATTGCAGGAATAATCGCCGTGATTTGCTTGCTTCGGGCGCCCAAACTCTATATCCACCTCTAAACCCAGCGGCGCGATTTCACTCAACGCCGGGCGCAGAAGTTCGGTAAAGTGAAATTTGAAGTTGGGCTGCGCTGATGGAATCATGGTTACGTCATAATGACAGAGTATTTGCAGCCGTTATTATAACGATGTTGAGGCGGATTAAGCTCGCCAGTTTGATTTACGCAGTAATGTAACAGGACTCATCGGTAAAAAAGAGGATGGCATGTCACCATCGCACTCTAAGATAACCTTCTTTTTCAGCGAAATTAAAGCGCACCAGATTAGCGCCACGGCGTATCGATAGTTGCTGTGCAAGAGGCCTGAATGGCCCGGCGGCCGAATAAGATCGTTCAATCCGTAGCCTCCGTTCACGCGGTGAGAAAACCCGCAGTTCGAATTGTCCGGCGTGAATTTCCCGCAACCAGGGGGCGAATGGCCGGGCCAGCGGTTCGCCCACGAATACGCCTTCTCCCGGCCACGCCACACTCTTCCAATAGGCTTCAATGGCACTTGCGCCAAGCGCGTAATGAAACATGGCAATACCGGGAAAAGGGAATTTCTGCATATGATTGCAGGGCTCCACTACGGTACCGTAGCTCGCTGTGGCACCCGCTTCCAGCCAGCGCAAACTGCTCATTTGGCTAGAATCGGTAAGCTGACCGCCGGTTGATGTCAAATGATCAGCCAGCGCGCCCGGCAGGAAATCCAGCGTATCGAGTTGCGGCACATGCGCCAGCCCTGTGAAGTAAAACAGAATGTCATGACGGCCGGCAATTGCATTAGTCTCGAGAATTTCGATGGGAAAAACTCCGGCCAGTTCTTTTGCGGTCTGCTCGAAATAACTTGCCCGCACGCTGCGCGCTTTGTCAGGCGTAATGACCAGATAAGCACGTCCCTCCGGGAAGCTGTGGTCAGCGGCGACGCCGCGATCGATTAGCGCCTTGACCTGCTCGAAACTGGTGCCTGCCAGCATCATTGCCGGCCGTAATTTGTGATCGCTGGCGGGATTAAGACTGGAAGAGTTGAAATACGGGCTGGGCGCGGTCGGGCCGCACCCGGACGAACAATAGCCTTCGTCGAAGCCGAAAGCCAGCGCGGAAGTCAGGGACATGCAGTCCACCCGGTAGGGATCTGCCCAGGCCACGGCGTAGGCTTGAACATGAGTGGGCGTTAACCGGTCAACCTCGGCCTTCAGTTGCTGAAATTCATCCCTCGAAAGCGCGTGACGACCGGGCTGGAAACGTAAATGGATCATGTTGGCCGCCGGGATATGGCGTGCCTTCTGGTAGTAATCTCCGATCTGTCGTGATAGCGGATCGTCGTCGTTGATGATGACAGCAAGATCATCCGGTGTCAGTCCTGTACGCTGCAACTGGACTTTTACCTGCGCATCGACAGGTAAGGGCCTGAGCAGCAGCGTGACCAGCAGAGCGATCGCGAATTGTGATAAAAGTTTTATCATGGGTAACCGGCAAGCGATATGACATGGGAACATCTGATCATTTGTGGTCAGTCCTATTTCGATACGCTACGCCAGGTTGAAGAATCGTTCGCGGAGTCGATGCTTGCAAATCGAGAATTGAGGGGTATTTATACTTTAACCTAGATCCGGTAGTTGATCGCTCATTTATCAGTCTATGATCATGACTCATAAAGAATTTATTTGTTATTTGGTTCTCACCTTTTGGGTGAGTCTGCTACGGGGCGAATTGCATAGTTTTTGCGGCACATGGCTGCGTTGCAACTCCTTAGAATGGAACGACCATTCCGCGTCATTGCGCGTTGCCCCGTACCCCAAAAACCGCGCACTTCACCCCGTCTAACTACCGGATTTAGGTTTATCGAATTCGGATAAGCGAATTTCATCCTCATGCATAATAGCGGCTCCAGAAAAATGAATCCACGATCCCATGCTGTCTCTCCATGATCTTCTTTACCAGTGGACGCCGCGGGTGCCCGTGACGAAAGTGCTGGTAGGCATCAATCTGCTGGTTTTCGTGGCGATGCTCGCCAGCGGCGCGGGCCTGTGGCATTCGTCCAATAGCGTGCAATTGGCCTGGGGAGCGAATTTTGGCCCGGCTACACAGGATGGAGAATGGTGGCGCCTGGGTAGCGCCATGTTCCTCCATTTCGGCGCCATACATCTGACGCTGAATCTATGGGCGCTCTGGGATGGGGGGCAACTGGTTGAGCGCATGTATGGACACGCTCGTTTTACCGGCATCTATTTCATTAGCGGACTGGCCGGTAATCTGCTATCGCTTGTCGCACATCGAGGATTAGCCGTATCCGGTGGCGCGTCAGGCGCCATTTTTGGCCTGTATGGCGCACTGCTGATATTTCTCTGGCGCGAGCGGCACAATCTTCATCCACAGGAATTCCGCTGGTTTTTCTGGGGAGCCGCCGGTTTTGCGGCAGCTACCCTTATTCTCGGTTTTCTAATTACCGGCATCGACAACGCCGCGCATATAGGCGGTTTTTTGGCAGGAATACTCAGCGGAATAATATTCGCGCGGCCCATTGACGCGATAAAAAAAGTATCCGGTCGCAGCCGCCTGTTCGCGGGAGGCGCTTTTGCCTTGGCTATTGTCATCTTGATCAGCCAGATTCCGGTACGCGCTTACCGATGGAGCGAAGAGGTACTGGCGCGTAAGGAGATTGGAGAATTTTTGCGTGACGATGCTGCAATCAGTCAAGCATGGCAGGGCATGCTTGACGAGGGCAAGCGCGGCGACATCTCATTTGACGAGCTTGCCGGGCGCATCGACACAGCGGTTGGCGATCGTTACGAAGAAAGCTTTGAGCAACTTACCCATCTTCCCCCTAATCCCGCTCTGCCTTCCGCCGCCACAGTGGAAATGCTGCGCCACTATGCCGAGCGCCGCAGGGATGCCTCGCGTGCTCTGGCGGAAGGACTCCGCGCCCACAAGCCCGAGCAGATTCGCGATGCCCTCGAAATGGCAAGGCAGTCGCGGCAACTGTCTCAGCCTGACTGACTCGGCCCGATAGAGCGGAAGTTGCTTGTCGTAGATTCGCATATCCACAATGCCATATGTGCTTCATCCAGCGCATTTCATTATCCTAAATCCGGCAGTTGGACGGGGTGGAGTGTGCGGTTTTTGGGGTGCAGGGCAAGGCGTAATGACGCGGAATGGTTATTCCATTCCAAGGAGTTGCAACGCAGCCATGTGCCGCAAAAACTGTGCAATCTGCCCCGTAGCGGCCTCACCAAAAGGTGAGGATCAAGTGGCAAAAAATTCTCTACCAATCATAGTACTAGGCTGACAAATGAGCGGTCAACTGCCGGATTTAGGATTATGGGTCATCAACCCTTGGCCCCTCAATCGAACGCCAATATCGCGCCGCGCCTGATGGCCCAGGTTCATGCGGCGTGCCGGCGCAGACCTATGAACTGACGGAGAGAAGCCTGCCGCTTATAAATTCGGCGGTTTATTTTCTTTC
>JBDSSX010000240.1:0-8182 GCA_039928555.1 Nitrosospira sp.
GACGCTTGCAAAAATAGTGTGGGAAATGCTTGCACATTTACTAAAGGCACCGAAATACTCACGGCCAGAGCCTATGTTACCAATGATAATGCCGGATCAGATGCATTCGAGAAGGCAACGATCGATGTCTATAGCGATGGAATAGGTGTCAAGAAACAGGGAGCATGGAAGGGGCAACAATAATAATAATGCAGGAACAATAATAATAACAATGGCAAAATCAGGATCGGGGTAATGTTTTTCAGAAATGAAATGCTACCCTGACCCTGATTATTTTTTTGTATAGTCTTGAATCGCGCCTGCTGAGCAGCTTTAACAAACTCACTGGCAGCCGTTTTGCCCTCTCCTCCCGCCGCATCTAATACCTGCAAACGTTATTGCGTTGCTAATGCTGATGTTGATGAAGCGAGGGCTGCGCATCCCCCAGCTTGGCGGGCCGCACCTTGATGCGAATCTGATAATCGGCGTGACACGCAACGCACTTTTTCATGGATTCGCTCAATTGCCGTAGCGTATGCTTGGGATCTTTCAAGGATTCCGCATCGGCGGCTATCTGGTCGAAATCCTTATGTACCGACATGCCAAGGTGCATGAAGTCCTGCGGCAGAATCTCCTTGAGATGGTCTTCGGCTTTGTGCGCCATGCCCATGCCCAGCGGACGCGCGTGACGTGCGACCGCCGTCATATCTTCCCTTAAAAGCGCGTCCAGAATGCCCTGCGTGCCAGCAAGAAAGGCACGCATTTCCGTAAGTACGTGGTTTCGCTGCATCTCGGTAAAAGATAGAACCTGACGCTTATCAATCTCATTCGCCGCCACCGCCGGCGTAATGGCGATAAAGCTCAGCGCAATAGCAAGGATCTTTTTCAAATTGCTCTCCTGTAGAGTTAGTTAAGGCGCCGGCCACCAACGCGGTGACAATCAAAGTAACAGGATCCACGGGAGGGGTCTCCTTTCAGGAATGAATCTCAATGTCGTGCACAAGGCGCGCCAAGTGCGCGTTTATTGTACACACATCAGTGAAGTAAAAGAAGAAACCCGGCTTTGGTTCCCGCATGCTTTGGAGTGCAATGGCGAACCGTTGCTTCCGGTATTGAGGGAACTCATGCGGCGCAATGCGCTTCGCTTATTACGCCTTACATTCTGCGCTACGCCCTACGCTGGCCGTATTATGCAACCGCTACTTTTGTCCATAAATCATGTGCGTCAGAGGCAGTAATTTCGACCTCGATAAACTCGCCGGGTTTCAGTGCTGTTGCATTGTCGATGTAAACCACGCCGTCGATGTCGGGTGCATCGGCGCTGCTACGAGCGATGGCTTTGTTTTTCTGTATCTCATCCACCAGCACGGTCATGCGTTTGCCGATTTTTCGGGTAAGGCGCGCGGTACTGATTTCTTCCTGCACTGCCATGAAACGGGCACGGCGTTCTTCCTTTACTTCTTCCGGAATGTGATCGGGTAGCGCATTTGCCGCGGCGCCCTCCACCGGCGAGTAGGCGAAGCAGCCAACGCGGTCCAACTGCGCTTCCCGCAGGAATTCCAGAAGCTGTTCAAATTCCGCTTCCGTCTCACCGGGAAAACCAACGATGAAAGTGCTGCGCAGCGTAATATCGGGGCAAACCTCACGCCACTGCTTGATGCGCGTCAGATTGTTTTCAGAACTGGCGGGGCGCTTCATCGCTTTTAAAATGCGCGGGCTGGCGTGCTGAAACGGTACATCAAGATAGGGCAGGATTTTTCCCTCGGCCATCAACGGGATCACTTCATCAACGTGCGGATAGGGGTAGACATAGTGCAATCGCACCCACACGCCGAATTCACCCAGGGCACGCACCAGCTCGGTCATACGGGTTTTGAGCGGCCGCCCTTGCCAGAACCCCGTGCGGTATTTCACGTCAACGCCGTAGGCGCTCGTGTCCTGAGAAATGATGAGCAACTCCTTGACACCGGCGTTGACCAGATTTTCCGCTTCCTGCATGACCTGATTAACCGGACGGCTGACCAGATCGCCGCGCATGGAAGGGATGATGCAGAATGTGCAACGATGATTGCAGCCCTCAGAAATCTTGACATAGGCATAATGCCTGGGTGTGAGCCGTATTCCCTGCGGGGGAATCAGGCTGGTATAGGGGTCGTGCGGCTGTGGCAGATGCATGTGCACCGCTGCCATGACCTCCGGCAAAGCATGCGGGCCGGTAACCGCCAGCACCTGTGGATGGGCTTGCTTGACCACGTCACCGCCGCCTTTGGCGCCGAGGCAGCCGGTGACGATGACCTTGCCGTTTTCCGCCAGCGCCTCGCCGATGGCATCCAGCGATTCCTCCACCGCGCTGTCGATGAAGCCGCAGGTGTTGATCACCACCAGGTCGGCATCCTCGTAGGTGGAGGAAATGTCATAGCCTTCGGCACGCAACTGAGTAAGAATCTGTTCGGAATCCACCAGCGCCTTGGGGCAACCGAGCGAGACAAAGCCGACTTTGGGAGATAAGGGTTTGGGAGAGGGCATGGATATTGAAGTATTGGCTATGGAAGAAATAAAGTATCGGAACGATGGCCGCTTAGCGTATGAGACCTTCGACTGATTTGACTGACTGATTGATTGAGCTGGCGATTCGATGATTCAGGCATGATGAGAGAAAAGGTTGCCAGCCAGCCAGATGGAACTGATGCCCAGCGTGATAAGCGCAACCTGCTGGATGGTCGCATCGATTTCAGGGCGTTTGTGCAGGCCGGGAATTAAATCGGACATTGCAACATAGATCATGCTGGCCGCAGCCAGTCCCAGCAGCGACGGGAGGAGGTGATTCATGTCCTGCAACATGAAGTAGGTCAGCATGGCGCCGATCAGCGTGGCAAAGCTGGATAACAGGTTAAAAAGCAATGCCTGCCGGCGAGTATAGCCGGAATTGAGCAGAATCAGAAAATCACCGGCTTCCTGCGGAATCTCATGAGCGATTATGGCGATGGCAGTGACAATACCCAGTTGGATATCCGCCATGAACGCCGCCGCAATGAGTATGCCATCGACAAAATTATGAAATGTGTCGCCCAGCATGATCAACATGCCACTGCGGCCATGATCGTGATCGTTCGCAGGTGCGGCCGCAACAACGGCGGTACCATGCAGGGGATCGTGGACCTCGCATTCTTCGATGTGGCAGTGGCGCCACAAGACCAGTTTTTCCAGAATGAAGAATAACAGGATGCCAAACAGCACCGTGCCTGTCATTTGGGCGGGATCTTTCGACAGCTCGAGCGCTTCCGGCAATGCATTGAGAAATGCGGCGCCCAGCAGCGCTCCTATCGCATATGAAACCAGCATTTGTACCCACGAGACGCGGGTATTGAGTGTCAGTGCGGCGGCAAACAATACACTCAATGTACCGCCAAACAAAGTGGTGACAATAATCCAGGTGAGAATAGACATTAACGCCGATTTTTGGAAAATGCGGAATTATACGCTGTTGCAGGATGCAAAACCGAAGCAAAAGGAGCAATGGTGGCAGGGCTTCCCTGCCTCGTATTTATCCATCCAGCCAGATTAATCCCGCCATTCGTCCGGTATTGCCGTCTCGGCGATAGGAAAAAAATCTCTCCGGGTTGCTAAAGGTACATTCGCCTCCGCCGTAAACTTCGGTGACGCCCGCTTCCGCCAAGCGTTGTCGCGCCAGCAGAAAAAGATCGGCGAACCATTTGCCGCTGTGAGTATGATGTGGCAGGAAAGCGATAGCGGATTTCCTGTCGTGCGCGATAAATGCCTGGCGAACTTCTTCCCCCACCTCAAAATGGCGGGGTCCGATTGCCGGCCCGAGCCATGCCATGATCCGGGTGTCTATTCCGTCTGCCCGGCTTATCTCCGATAGCGTGCGTTCGATAACTCCCTCAACCATTCCGCGCCAGCCCGCATGAATCACGCCGGCTACGGTGCCCGCATGGTCGCACAAGAGCACCGGCAGGCAGTCGGCGACAAGTACCGCGCAGACGTTGCCGGCGCATCGGCTGAACGCGGCGTCGCCCTCAGATGGAGCCGGGCAGTCATAACCATCGACCCTGACTGGCGTTGTGCCGTGTACCTGTTTTAGCCACCGAGGCTCGCTCGGCAAAATCCGGCGCAGCAGAGCGCGGTTTTGTTTGACGATCGCGGGGTCATCGCCAACATGATCTCCCAGGTTAAGGCTGGCATAGAGTCCGCTGCTGATTCCCCCGTTACGCGTGGTAAACAGGGACTTGACATTGTTGGGTGCGGGCCAGTCCGGGGTGATCCAGTCGTTCATGAGGGTAAATTGATGGGAAGAGAATTCTGGTCGCGATGCTGAAGCAGCGTCAGCAACAGTCTGCTCATATCCTCGGGTAACGCCGCCTCCCACATCGTTCTCTTGCCGTGTTGCGGATGGGATAATTCCAGTCTTTGTGCATGCAGCGCTTGTCTTGGAAAACCCGCAATCAGTGTTCCCGTTTCTCGTGACATCTTTTTCGGCTTGCCGCCATAAACCGGATCGCCCGCCAGCGGATGACCAATGGAGTGCATGTGCACGCGAATCTGATGCGTGCGGCCCGTTTCCAGGCTACACTGAAGCAGGGTGCAGCCATCAAATTTTTCCACTACCCGATAGTGAGTACGTGCTTCCTTTCCACTCACGGTCACCGCCATTTTCGTACGCTGCACCGGGTGCCGTCCCAGCGGTGCGTCAATCCACCCCTCAACGGAAACGTGGCCCAGCACCAGCGCCAGATACTCACGCTTCACGGTATGTTTTTGCAGCTGCCGCACCAGACTGGTCTGCGCTTCCAGGGTTTTCGCCACCACCAGCAGACCGCTGGTTTCTTTATCCAGCCGGTGAACGATGCCTGCACGCGGCACTGCGCTCAATTGCGCCGCGTGGTGCAGTAGCGCGTTCAGTAGGGTACCCCGCCAGTTGCCGCTGCCGGGGTGTACAACCAGTCCGGCCGGCTTATTGATAACCATGAGCACATCATCTTCATAGATAATATCGAGTGCAATGGCTTCGGCGGCATAAGCGGTTTCAATCGGGTGATGCGAGGGCTCGACCTGTATTTTCTCCCCACCCCACATTTTTTGTTTAGGGGTGGCTTTTTCACCATCCACCCTTATCCGTTTTTCCCGTATCCAGGTTTGCAATCGGCTACGCGACCAATCAGGCAGCAGGCGTGCCAGAGCCTGATCAAGCCGCATTCCGGCACAGTCGTGTGGAATGACAAGCTCGATGATGTCAGCCGATTCAGGCGAGATAGCCTTTGCGCTATAATGAAAACATTCGTCTCCATTTATCAGTGAATTCATCATGTCACGTAGTGTAGCCTTATTCCTGGCGTTGCTGCTATCAGCGTGTGGCCTGCTGCCCAAACAGAATAACGCGGAGGATTCCAAGAATTGGTCTGCAAGCAAGTTCTATTCCGAGGCGAAAACGGAGATGTCCAGTGGAAATTACTCAGCCGCCATTAAGCTATTCGAACAACTGGAATCCCGTTATCCCTACGGGCGCTATGCGCAGCAGGCACAGCTTGAAATTGGCTACGCCCATTACAAAGACGGCGAACAGGCTACGGCTATTGCCGCCGCCGACCGGTTCATCAAGCTGCATCCGAATCATGCGAATGTGGATTATGCTTATTATCTCAAAGGATTGGCGAATTTTAATGATGACCTGGGGCTGATGGGTATCGTATCGGAAAAAATTCTCAACCAGGATATGAGCGAGCGCGATCCGAAGGCGTCGCGCGAGTCATTTGAGAATTTCAGGGAATTAGTCACCCGTTTTCCCAGTAGCAAATACGCGCCCGACGCGGTACAGCGCATGAAGCACCTGGTTAATGTGGTGGCCTTGAATGAGGTACAGGTAGCGCGCTATTACATGAGACGAGGCGGCTATGTCGCAGCCGCCAATCGTGCGCAATATACCCTCAAGGAATACCCGCAGACTCCGGCCACGGAAGAAGCGTTATTCATTATGATAAAAGCCTATGATGCGCTGGAAATGACTGACTTGCGTGATGACGCGGCGCGTGTGATGACAAAAAATTTCCCTAACAGCCGGTTTTTCCCTGATTCGACCGCGGCGAGCGGCGACTCCTGGTGGAAATTCTGGTAGTACGGCGTCTAGGCGGTTTTCGGATTCAATGTGATGGCGTGTGTGCCGCCTTCCCCAATGGATTGTTTGCGCATGGCTTCATCCCGCAAACGGATTGCCATAACATCGCATGTGGCGTGATGCAAGACACTGTTAGCCGTTGATCCCAGCAATAAAGCGAGGCCATGACGCCCGTGCGAGCCGACGACAATTAAATCGACATGCTCCTGCGCCGCAATCCGCACGATTTCCTCCCCCGGTACACCCCAGACCATCCAGCGGCAGGTTGGGTCGACATTCAATTGGTCACCGATTTGCATCAACCTGGATTTTTCCGTTTCCAGTAATTCATATGATGAATCTTTGTACAGTGAAATAATTGTGCCATAGGCGGTATCCGGCATCGGAATATTATCCAATACATGAATAATGCTCAGTTTTGCATGAAAAATGTCTGCCAGGTGCTTTGCTTTCCGGATGACATTATCGCCATGTGCCGAAAGGTCCAGCGCCAGTAAAATATGCTGATAGCCATCCATGGTTTTTGCTGTGTGTCTTTGGATACCCAATCTGTTTCTTCAATACCCGGGCATGTTATTTCAAGCGTGTCTCGGATTCCACCAGATGTGGATTTGTAATTTCAATATCCCGCCATGCTCTGAATTATAGGTATCTGATGGCGATGCCAACCGGGGCATATCATAATGAGGAGAGACTGTGTCCGCATCACTAATGCAAGCCGGCGGGGCGTGCTGGCCGTCTGGATACCGGTGGCGGCAGAGACAATTCCGGCAATATCAAAGCGCCAAAGATTCAATTCTTGCGCGGATTGGAGCGATTAAAGAGGTGGAATTATAAATCCAGGCGGATCGAAGCGTTAACGTAATCGGCGTCGAACAATTCTATTCCCCTTTGGTTTTCTACAAAAAACTTGATTACAACAATTTAAAAATAGAAACAGCAAGAAGGCCTCCAATTATGGGGCCGATTACTGGAATGTATGCGTAGCCCCAATCGCTGTCCCTTTTATTGGGTATTGGTAGAATGGCATGCATAATGCGCGGCCCCAGGTCACGAGCCGGATTAATCGCAAAACCCGTTGTCCCGCCCAGTGATAAACCGATACCGAATACCAGCAAGGCCGCTGGCAGGGCGTCCAGTGATCCAAGACTGTTCTGCGGGGCAACCATATGCAAAATGCCAAAAATCAATATAAATGTTCCGACGATTTCGGAGACAAGATTATTGAAAGGACTTCTTATCGCGGGTCCGGTACAAAATGCGGAAAGTTTCGCGTTCGCATCTTGCGTCTGTTCAAAATGTTGACGATAAGTCACCCACACGATCAGCGCGCCGATCATCGCACCCAGCATTTGTCCGGTAATGTAAGTGGGTACGTCGCCCCATGCGAATTTACCCGCGGCAGCCAGAGCAATGGTTGCGGCAGGGTTTATATGCGCGCCACTTATAGAAGACACCGCATACACACCGACAAATACAGCGACTCCCCATCCCAAAGTAATGGCAATCCAGCCGCTATTATTGCCCTTTGTTTTACTCAATACGACATTGGCTACCACACCGTTCCCGAGTACGACCAGCAGACAGGTGCCTATTAATTCGCCGAAAAAGGGTGTCATCGATGTTGAAATGAAGCGTTAAATTGGGATAAAGGATAAAACCACATTCGTATTGTAAGTATAGCTCAACAGTACGCCGGGTCAATGTAAAGTTTCAGGGGCGTCCATCAGCGATGGTCGGTTGAGACTTAAGCATCGTCCGTAATACCTTCCACACATTTTCCACGATTTTTTGTTGTGCGTTCGCATTCGGATGTATTCCATCCGCCTGAAAAAATTCGCGCTTGTCGCCGAAACCATCCAACAGGAAGGGCACCAGTTTAAGACGGTGACGTTTTGCCAGTTGCGCGTAAATATCCTGAAACTTTTGTGTGTATGCTATGCCATAATTGGGCGGCAGTTGCATCCCCGCCAACAGCACCGTGGCGTTATTTCGATGGCAGGCTTCAATGATGGTTTCAAGGCTGCCGCGAATGGAATCGATGGATGCACCGCGCAATCCGTCATTACCGCC
>JBDSSX010000241.1:0-2394 GCA_039928555.1 Nitrosospira sp.
TGATCTCATGGGCCTGAAGATTTTTCTCCGCCATAGCTTTCAGTTCCGGCACAATTTCCACGCTGTAAACATAATCGCCTTTTTTTGCCAGCAATGCGGAAAGATAACCGCTACCACTACCGACCTCCAGAATCCTGTCAGTTTTTTTTACCTGGAGTTCCTGCAAGATGCGTGCTTCCAGCTTGGGAGCAAGCATCACTTCACCATGCCCCAGCGGAATTTCCATATCGACAAATGCAAGCGAACGGTATGCCGCGAGGACAAATTCCTCACGCCTCAGCTCAAACAACAATTTAAGGACTTCCTGATCCAGCACATCCCAGGGGCGAATTTGCTGTTCCACCATATTAAACCGGATTTGTTCGAGATCCATGTCCAACCCTATATAAATTGTCATCACAGACTTGCAATTATTCCACATTTCCATTAGCTTCACAGCAGCAGCTAGGGGTCCGTTTCCGGAATCATCCGGTAAACCGGTGAGATAGTCCCTTAACACCTGATACGGGTAATGCCGCCGTAGGGAAGCTGGGATTAGTCGTCCCGCTCGTTTATGGCACTTAAAGACTTAAAGGAGCGTACTATGAATGCAACCGTTTTGAACCCCGCGCAATTCCCCTCCCCGTTTTCAAGCAAGACCGCTCACGTCGATGAAGGGGCGGTCAAGCCTTTGCCTCAGTCCCGCAAAGTTTATGTTCAAGGGTCCCGCCCCGATATTCAGGTACCGATGCGAGAAATCAGCCAATCCGATACGCCCGCCAATATGGGCACAGAGGAGAATCTTCCGATTTATGTATATGATACTTCCGGCCCCTACACTGACCCGGCGGCAAAAATAGATATCCGCTCCGGTTTGCCACCATCACGCGAGAAATGGATAGACGCACGAAACGACACGGAAGTTCTCGCCGGTCCCGCTTCCGCCTATGGCAGACAGCGTCTGACCGATCCCGAGCTGGCGGAAATGCGCTTCGATCTGAAACGCCAGCCGCGTTGTGGCAGAGCAGGGGTGAACGTAACACAAATGCATTATGCCCGTCGTGGCATCATCACGCCGGAAATGGAGTACGTCGCCATACGGGAAAATCAGCGTTGCGAACATCTTGGTGCTCAGCACCGGGAACTGCTTACGCGCCAGCATCCGGGGCATGATTTCGGCGCGCTCCTGCCTCAGCATATCACTCCGGAGTTCGTACGCGACGAAGTGGCGCGCGGCCGCGCCATCATTCCTGTCAATATTAATCATCCCGAATCTGAACCAATGATCATCGGGCGCAATTTTCTGGTAAAAATCAACGCGAATATCGGTAACTCCGCGCTGGGTTCGAGTATCCAGGAGGAAGTCGAGAAAATGACCTGGGCTATCCGCTGGGGCGGTGACACGGTCATGGACCTTTCTACCGGGAAGAATATTCATGAAACCCGCGAATGGATCATCCGTAACAGTCCTGTCCCCATTGGCACGGTACCGATCTATCAGGCATTGGAAAAGGTAAATGGCAAGGCGGAAGATCTTACATGGGAAATCTTTCGTGACACCTTGATCGAGCAGGCCGAACAGGGTGTGGATTACTTCACCATCCATGCGGGTGTGCGGCTCGCCTATGTTCCAATGACGGCAAAGCGCTTGACCGGCATTGTTTCGCGTGGTGGCTCGATCATGGCAAAGTGGTGTCTCGCGCATCACCGGGAAAGTTTTCTGTATACCCGCTTCGAGGAAATATGCGAAATAATGAAGGCTTATGACGTCAGTTTCTCTCTGGGTGATGGTCTGCGTCCAGGTTCGATCTATGACGCCAATGATGAGGCCCAGTTTGCGGAACTGAAAACCCTCGGCGAACTAACCCAGGTCGCGTGGAAGCATGACGTGCAGGTAATGATCGAGGGCCCTGGTCACGTACCCATGCATCTCATCAAGGAAAACATGGATCTGCAATTGAAATATTGCGCCGAGGCGCCTTTCTATACATTGGGCCCGCTCACCACCGACATCGCGCCCGGCTATGATCACATTACATCCGCGATCGGCGCCGCCATGATCGGCTGGTATGGCACGGCGATGCTGTGTTACGTCACGCCCAAGGAGCATCTTGGCCTTCCGGACAAGGACGATGTAAAGGACGGCATCATCACCTACAAAATTGCCGCTCACGCGGCAGACCTGGCAAAGGGCCACCCGGGTGCGCAAATACGCGACAATGCATTGTCCAAAGCGCGTTTCGAGTTTCGCTGGAATGACCAGTTCAACCTAGGCCTCGATCCCGACAAGGCCAAGCAATTCCACGACGAGACCTTGCCACAGGAAGGTGCCAAACTTGCGCACTTCTGCTCGATGTGCGGACCCCATTTCTGCTCGATGAAAATAACCCAGGATGTGCGGGATTACGCCGCCAG
>JBDSSX010000242.1:0-5230 GCA_039928555.1 Nitrosospira sp.
ACGAACAGGTGGACGAAGAATTCCGATCCATCATGCGCCAGCTCATCACTTTCATGATGGAAGACCCGCGCAAGATTTCCACCGCCCTGGAAATCCTGTTTATAGCGAAAGCGATCGAGCGTATTGGCGATCACGCCAAGAATATGTCGGAATATGTAATCTATATGGTGAAGGGCAAGGATGTCCGGCATGTGACTGTTGAAGAGATCGAGCGTGAAGTAAGCGAATAAAACTTAGCACCGTTCTCAACTTAATCGGAAAGCCATGCTCGAATACTCCACTCTCGCAGCGGTAGACCTTGGCTCAAATAGCTTTCGTTTGCAGGTGGCGCGGGTGGTAGGCAAACAGATCTATCCGCTGGATAGCTTGCGCGAGATGGTGCGGCTTGCCGCCGGGCTTACCGCCGACAAGCGGCTGGACGAGGATTCCCAGGCACGCGCATTGGACTGCTTGAAACGTTTTGGCGAGCGTCTGCGTGGCTTTCCACTGCACTCCGTTCGAGCGGTCGGGACAAATACGCTAAGAGTAGCGAAGAATGCATCCGCATTTCTAAAAAAAGCCGAGGCCGCCATTGGATTCCCCATTGAAGTTATCGCGGGGCGCGAGGAAGCACGGCTCATCTACCTGGGCGTCGCGCATGGTCTGCCCGCCTCCACCAACGATCGTCTGGTTATGGACATCGGTGGCGGCTCTACCGAATTCATCATCGGCAGACGGCTGAAACCCGCCAAGCTGGAAAGTCTCTATATGGGTTGTGTCAGTTACAGCCTGCTCTTTTTTCCGGATGGTAAAATCACTAAGGGCGCGATGAAGCGAGCTGAACTTGCGGCGCGGAGCGAGGTGCAGGCTATCGCCTCCGAATTCTCCAGTACCCATTGGCAGGACGCATTTGGCTCATCCGGCACTGCACGCGCGCTGGGCGAAATAATTGAGCTGAACAATCTGGGTGATAGCAGCAGTGACGGGGACATCACCCTGGAAGGATTGGATAACTTTCGTGACTATCTGCTCAGGGTTGGCGACGTTAGAAAGCTGGAAGTTGCCGGATTGCGTGCTGATCGGGCACCGGTCATCCCTGGCGGCTTCGCCATCATGTCCGCCGCATTCTCCGAGCTGGGTATCCGCCGCATGTCGCAGGCCATGGGAGCATTGCGCCAAGGTGTACTCTATGATTTGCTAGGGCGCTTCCATAATCAGGATATGCGCGAAGTGACGGTAAGACAATTCATGCAACGCTACCGGGTGGATTCTGCCCAGGCGAGACGGGTGGAATCGCTGGCGCTTCTGCTGGGAAACCAGTTTCTGGCAAGTTTCCCTCATGAAATGGAAGAAATGCTACAAAGCCTGTCATGGGCGGCACGACTGCATGAGGTCGGTATTTCGGTGGCCCATTCAGGCTATCACAAGCACTCGGCATACATTCTCGGCAACGCTGACATGCCCGGTTTTTCACGGATGGAACAAGAACGACTGAGCTTACTTGCGCTCACTCATCGGGGCACTATCGGTAGAGCGCGCGAGTCTGTAACCAAATCTCTGGATTATGCCCTGTTGTTCTCGCTACGTCTGGCAACATTGTTTCACCGCAGCCGCAGCGATATCGAGTTGCCTCAGCTCGAAGTACGCCTGAACAATACAGAATTCGAGCTGATCATCGAACAGGGATGGTTGCCACGCAACCCGCTGACCGATACCGCGCTGTCTGCCGAAGCCGAAGAATGGGCTACGCTTGGTTTCGATTTCCGTATAAAGGAGGGACTGGAAGAAAACATGAATTGTAAAGCGGCGAGAAGCACAAACAGCGTATAACCTGGATAAGGCCGATGGCATCCCACTCGAAAAAGAGGTCCACTAAAGCAGGATTGCCGCCGGGCACACTGGTTCATATTGGCAAAAAGAAAACGGTCACCCCCTGCATCATTTTGCTGGACTACGACGACAATGGTGTGCGTGAATCGGAGGTAACCGCCGAGGACCTGGCTAATAAGATCAGGCTTGCGCGCGGTATCAAGTGGGTCAACGTCCATGGGTTGGGCGATACCCGCATGATGGAGCAAGTCGGCGCCTGTTTTGACCTCCATCCACTGGTGCTGGAGGACATATTCAACACCGAGCAGCGCTCAAAGCTGGAGGATTACGGCGACTATCTTTATGTGGTACTGAAAACTTTTGGTTATGAATACAATGGCACTGAAGAAAAAATAGATTCGGACCAGATCAGCCTGGTACTGGGGAAAAATTTCGTGCTATCGTTTCTTGAAGCGGACGGCACCCAATTCGGGGCGGTGCGTGAGCGTTTACATGCCGGGAAGGGCCAGATCCGGAAGTCGGGCGCGGATTTTCTGATGTATAGTCTGATTGATTCCATTGTCGACAGCTACTTCGTCATTCTTGAACAGCTCGACGAGAAAACTGAAGTGCTGGAGACAGAGTTGATAGCCCACCCTCAACCCAGTACCCTGCATTCAATTTATCGCCTGAAGCGTGAAGGGGTTTTTCTACGCAAATCGCTGTGGCCGCTACGTGAAGTGATCAGTTCATTGCAACGGGGGGATTCGCCGCTGTTCACCCGCAATACATTACTTTATCTGCGGGACGTATATGATCACATCATTCACATTATCGAGTCGGTCGAGTCGCTGCGCGACTTGACAGCAGGCATGCTCGATATTTATGTGTCCAGCGTGAGCTACCGCATCAGTATAGTGATGAAAGTTCTCACCGTCATCACCACCATATTCATGCCGCTGACATTGATTGCCGGCATTTACGGCATGAACTTTAAACACCTGCCGGGACTCGAATGGGAGCCGGGGTTCTTCGTGGTGCTGGGGATTATGGCTACAATCAGCGTAGGAATGCTGGGCCTGTTTCGCTGGAAGAAATGGTTGTAGTAAAACAGAATGGCACTAAAAGTGTTACCTAAAGAACCTCTTTAACAGGTTATCTATGAAGCGTGTTGCTGGCGACATCAGGGGCTTATTCGACGCTTCCTCAATTCCTTAAAATTCGAATACCTGTCCGCGCTTCAATCTCTCCGGTTTGAATTCTCCTGCTGCTGCCTGAATCTCCGTCATCGTGGCGTCCTCATTGCCTGGTTCCATATGGGTGATCAGAAGGCGAACTGGCTTATTGAGGTGCTTTAATCCCTGCGCCAGCAGTTCCGGACGCATATGGCCAGAGGCCTCCGCGCCTGCCGTATTGTAGTTGAGGAACGTTGCCTCGATCATCAGGTAGCGCAGATTGCTGATTGCTTTCAGCGCATTCCAGAACGGCTCATGGTAGGTCGTATCGCCACTGAAGACAAAGCTTGCTCTGCCACTGTCGAGTTGATAGGCCACACCGGGCACGGCATGCCGCACCGGTAGCGGAGTGATTTTTCTTCCCGATAATTCCACCATCTGTCCCACCGCGATGGATTGGAATACGACATAAGGTTTCTTCGTCGAAGGCAGGGCAGTGTAATCCGGCCAAAGCCGGAAATTGAACATATCCTGCTTGAGTATGGCGATTGTTTCAGGAAGGGCATAAACCGTGAGTGGCGTATCCCGGCGCGGTCCCACAACGTCAGCCAGCATCGGCAGCAGTGCCACATGGTCAAGATGGGAATGGGTAAGAAATACCGTATCAACCCGCAGCATCTGGCTCACCGTTAAATCTCCCGCGCCAGTACCCACATCAACCAGAATGTCGTCGTCCAGCATCAAGCATGTGCTTCGTAAATCTGCTGCCACACCGCCGGTGCAACCAAGTATGGTTACGCGCATTTTATCCCCCATCGACAATATCCTTTTCTTTTAGCTCGGATGCTTCATAAATTCGCGTGATGATTGCACAGGATTTTGTTTCGTATGGAGATTTTGTGAAAGAGTGGCGTAGTGATTCATACGCCCGACTGAATAAAATTTCCATACGAAACAAAAGGCCAGCGAGGACGCGCGTTAATTTATGAAATATTCGGGTTAGGTTAACTGCTAAAGATTGAACCTAAATCCCGCAGTTGACCGCTCATTTTTCACTCATTTTCAGGTTCGGCACTATGATCCACAACGATTTTTTGCACCGTTTGATTTTCACCTCCGGTAAGTTTGCTACGACCAGATGTAGGTTAAAAATTAACGTGCCTGAACCTCCGTTGTAGCGACCTCTTCCAATAATAGTACTTTAAGGCCATGGGCGCGTGCCCAAAAATCGAGCAAAGCGCGCCACACGCGCGGAGCATCCGATAAAACCCATACTTCGGTGACGCGCTTGTCGGCACGCCAGCCCCGCAGCATGAGCTCTATATTGAAGCCATGCCGCATTTGCAAGCAGGGAATCAATCGTGCGGGGGGACCTGGCGCGAGCCAATGAACGTATCCCCCTTCGTGAGACACGTTCTCGACCGCGTCCATGAGATTCGGGGGAAAATGTGCATGTATGGAATTACCTGAGAGAAGCAGCACATTGCGCTGCGCATTGGGGTAACGCGAATAGTAAAGATTGCGGTTGCGGCGTGCCAGTTGCCTGAATGCGCGTCCGCGACCGAACGACCCGCCACCTTTATGGTGTATATGAGCATCGGGATGCACGCCGAGGCGCCATCCCCGCAGGTCTAGCCGCCGGCCGAGGTCGATGTCTTCATAATATCCTCGACCGAATGCCGGGTCGAAACCGCCGATTTCCAGAAAAACATCGCGCCGGATCAGGAACGCGTGGCCTTGCAGGCGGTGCGTTAGAATGTAGCCGCCGGGCCGCCGCAAATATTGGTCCAAATCATGCTTGGCGTAGTCGTTACCGGCGGGAATGATCACCGCCAGCTGCGGGTCAGCCGCTAGCGCCGCATACATCGATGGCAGAAAGTCCTCGCTAACTTCGACATCCGAGTTGAGTATTAGTACACAAGATGCGTGGGAGCGATTAATCGCTTCGTTTACCGAGGCGCCAAAGCCCTGATTCTTCGGGGCGTGATGGATATGAATATGCTCATACGGTAAGTGATCAAGCATCTGACGTGTTTCAGTGTCGGATGCATCATCTTGAATATAAATATGTTCTATCGACCGGCCGAGGCAAGCCACGACGGAATCAATGCAGCGCCGCGTCAGTTCGGGCGCATTATAGACCGGGATTACCACGTCGATGGAGGGTATGGACAAAGGTATAACCGACGATGGGACCGGCATGACGGCCTAGTAATTTCCTTAGAAAAGGCCCGGCCACATCAGGAGATCATCCAAAAGCGAGATTC
>JBDSSX010000243.1:0-2666 GCA_039928555.1 Nitrosospira sp.
ATGCCAGTCACGACCGTTCCATCGCACGAAACGTCCGGACAAATTTCTCGCCGCAATTGCTGGCACCGCTGCCAGTCCCTCCAAGGAAAATATATGTTATACATATCTAACCGAACAGTATTGAGACCTGACCCCATGTGACCCCATGTGACCCGATTGCCCCTATGTGACTCGATAAGGGGCTCGTGCAATCGAATTACTTAAATCAATACGAGCAGGCGGGTCGGGAAGCCGAGATTAGAGCGCTCAAGCTGGCCCCGCAAGTCAATAATACCGGCCGGGAGTGGAAGGCGCTCTCGGAGAGCATGCGCAAGGCAATTGAGGTTTTCAACCGGCTGTCGAAGGAAGATCAGCCAATAGCGCTTGCCAGGATGCGGGAGGATCTCAGGCTTCAGCCAAAGCAGGTGGAGAAGCTTGTGCAGCAGCTTGAGCTGGGCAGGGGATTGGGTGGCTGAGGGCAGGAATTAGATTTTGCTTGATCTAATTGTCTACACGTTATTTGTAATATCTAAAGTTAATTGTTTACTGCGGCGGCGCTTGTGAGCGGGTACTGCCTTCTTTCCTGACCCTGCTTCTGCATGGTTGAATAACGCAATATTTACCTTAATCCACGAGCGACGCATATCCGTGTCGAGCGCACGCATGCCTTTTATAATCACCAGTTCGTCGCGTGTTAGTACGCTTGCAAGCGTCATTGGCACGTTTTCGGGCTTCTCTACCGGCAAACCATCAATCGGTTCAGTGCCGCGAAGTTGCGCCTCCGACACATTCAGAGCCTCCGCCCACTTACGGACAGTCCCTGACCGTGGCTCTCCTATGTCTCCATTAAGAAAGCGGTACGTGGTAGCCGGGGGAACCCCGCTCATCTCGTATAGAGAATGCCCGGTGAGGTTGTTACGCTTCAACAGCGATTGCAGAATATTGCGCATATATGACATACAGTTAATTACTACTGCGGCGGCGGTTGGAAGCGGCTATTACTTCTTTCGTGGCCCTGCTTCTGCATGGTTGCACAACTCTTTACCTATCTTAAGCCAAGCGCGGCGCGTGTCCTTGTCGAGCTTGCGCATCCCTTCTATTACAACCAGCTCATCTCGTGTTAGTACGCTTTCAAGCGTAATTAACACGGCAAGGGGCTTCTCTACCTCCAGACCATCTATCGGTTCGAGTCCTCGCAATTGCGCCTCAGACAAACCATAAACCGCTGCCCAGCGGTGAATGGTAGTCGACTTGGGCTCTCCGTGATTCCCGCTAAGGAATCGGTACGTAGTCGCAGAGGGAACCCCGCTCAACTCATATAGAGAATGCCCGGTATGCCCTTTCGATTCCATCAGAGCTTTCAAAATATCGCGCATATATGACATATTCAATAGTTACGTAAATGTAACTATTTGTCAAGTATGGTATTTATCATTGTAAATGCCTCCAATCTATTTGGGAAACCGCGGCCCACGCGTGATCGGTTTTCGCTGCCGGTGTGGCTATCGCTCTAGAATCCATGCGGGTTTTCAGGTGATGAAGCCATGAACAGAAATATTTTTAGACTCAAGGCATTGCACAAAACCACTCTAGGCTGGGTGGGGCTTTCCATGCGTCAGTTACTGCATTGAAAATGAGAGAACCCCGAATAAGGAATCATCGAAGGATGGACATTATGCAAGCTGAAATATCCGGATTGCGGGATTACGATGCAGATTGGCTGAATGCAACCACGTGATCCGCTTCCAGTCTGATGCCTATTTTTTCACCGATGGCATGATTGTGGTGGCTGGGCACCAGCGATAATGCGGTGCCGCCGCCGGGCAGGCGCAATGTGTACAAAATATCGGCGCCACGGAAAGCCTTATGTACCACTGATGCTTGAATAGGGCTGGCATCATCGTGCACGATGTCATCCGGACGTATCAGCACATCGACGGGATGGCCCTTATCGCATAGCAGGCAATCCGGTTGACATTCGTGCTGGACTTGTCCCGTCAAAACCCCCAGCTCGATTTCCACATGGCGCGGGTCAAGCATCTTGCCGGAAAGGAATACCCCCTGCCCGATAAAATTTGCGACGAAACGGTTGGCGGGCCTGTGATAAAGGTTATAGGCCGTGTCCCACTGCTGGATTTCACCGCGATGCATAACACCGATCTCATCCGCAATGGCAAAAGCTTCGTCCTGATCGTGAGTCACTAACATAGCCGTGGCGTTCTGACTCTTGAGGATATCGCGTACTTCCAGACTCAAACGCTCGCGCAGGGTGACATCGAGATTGGAGAAGGGTTCATCCAGCAATAGCAAGTCAGGCCGCGGGGCTAGCGCGCGCGCCAATGCCACGCGTTGCTGCTGGCCCCCGGAAAGTTCGTGAGGGTATTTTGCCGCCGCATCGGCGAGTCCAACGGTTTGCAGCAATTCGGCGACGCGCGAGTCGCGCCCGGTTTTCTGCATGAGGTGGAGACCAAAACCGATATTGGCGGCAACGGTCAGATGAGGAAACAGCGCATAATCCTGAAACACCATGCCGATATGCCGCCGTTCCGGCGGCATACAGAAGCCGGCATTGCTTACCACTACACTGTTGACCAGGATTTCCCCAGCCGAGATGGGCTCAAATCCGGCAATGCAGCGTAACACGGTTGTTTTGCCGCACCCGCTTGGCCCCAGCAAGCAGCCGATTT
>JBDSSX010000244.1:0-2229 GCA_039928555.1 Nitrosospira sp.
GCAAAAAATGACCGGATCGCAAAAATGAACATGCCTGTCGGATCAACGCGGTAGACAGAAGCATTCCGGAATGACTTACGTTAAGCACTATTTCGTCATTTGTACCCGGCATCCTCGTTTCTTCAACCGCCACCACACCGTCATTGGGATGCGGCAACCGGGATATCAGCCTGCCGCCGCCCATACTCTTGCGGCCCGCGATCACCCCGAGTTCGTATGAGTCATTCCACTCGGGAATCTCCTGGCCCAACCACTGCCGCATGCTGCGTCCGAGAATGTATCGTCCCGGCGCGATTCGTGAAAGCCTCGTTGCCACGCAACTGCCGCTATAAGGACTTCCCGCCAGTACAACGCGACCTACTCGTTGCTGAGGATATTCCGCAAGCATCTGCAGCACCAAAAGACCGCCCAGGCTATGACCAATGAAATGTATGCGCTGCGCGGCGATATTCGCAACAAAATTTGATAGCAATAACGCGTTCTGTGACAGCGAGTTGCGCATGGAAGGATAGGAAAAAAAGACAGGGTGAAAGCCGTGGCGCCGCAGCCGCATTCCCATTAATCTCATCACCCAGCCATGCATCCACAGGCCATGCACGAGCACGACGGTGTCTTGATCGGCGGTCGCCGCTGACAATTCTACTCCTCAGACTGATTTCACAGTATTTTACTCAGCATAAGTGCAAATGAGAATAAAGAAAAACTCTGAATAAATCCTTGAGGGCGCTCCTTGCTGGCAAACTCGGGGGAGTTATTCAGAGGCTACAAAAAGGACGGGCCCATTCGTGCACCCGTAGGACGCCTTCCTTGGTGTTAGCTTCTACACCGGATTGATGCCTTGCTTCCTTCGATATGTGGTCCAGCCCATTAATCCCAAGCCTCCCAAAATCAACGCATATGTGGCGGGTTCAGGAACAACACTTGCCGGGGGAATAGCATTGATCGCGCCGACAGTGGCGCCATAATAATACTCATAATCAGGTGTTGTGAAGCGGATATCGGTGTAAGTTCCAATAAACTTGAGCAGCCCATTGCCCTCCCAGCCGGTGATGGAGCTACCGTTTTGGGTCAGCAAACCGCCGCCCCAATTGCCCGCACCTTGGCTTACTATGCTGAATGTCGCATCGTTCAGGAAATTGAACGTGACGGGTACGCCTGATTGCCCTACGCTAAAAAGGCTTATGATGGGATCCACCACCGCCTGGGAGAAATGAAAGCCGTTTATTCCGTTTGTACCACCGGTCATGAGGAGCGTTCCGTTTGTTTCCGGAGTATTTGTCACGTCGGCACTGGTAAACGAAGCGGGAACATTATAAATATAAGAACCATACTCCACTCCGAACACGCTCCCAGTGTAAGTCACATTGATTGTGTTTGATCCCTGAACAAAATTGCCGTTGGCTGTTGATGTCCAGTGAGTCCAGTCGGCCGTATCGAGAGGTATTGCTTGAGCGGGCGCCATAAACACGACACCGATAATTGCAGCGAGTTTTCTTATCATTCTGGTACCCCAGTAATCGCGTACTTTTAGTAAGCTATTGTATTAAATGACAATATTAATCATATTGTCTTGCCGGAAAATTATCTCAAATTCCCGTTCCTCGGCCTGAGAAGCGGTAAATGATGCGACACTATGACTTATCTGTTTTTTTGTCACAATTGGACAGAAGTACATCAAGCCTAAGTTTTCTGTAGTACCAAAGTACAGGGTGTGGGAAGGGTGGGGAAGGGCAGCGAAATCAGCAGGGCACGACTGGGCTGGGGTTCGGCAATATACCCTGTTTATGATATCGTCATATAATATGACGAACCCACACACACTCATATTCCGAAGGCTGGATATGAGAGCGGCTGTGACAAAGCCCGCCAACGAAACAGACAATGTTTCGTTGCGGTTATTCTTTAGAGATCAGGCCAGTGTCAGCGGTCCGTGATCATCGCAATGTCCACCGTGTGGATGGTGGAGATGTCCATCGACCAGATAGTCGATATGGCTGCCGTGGGGCACCGCTTCGTGGCCGCAGCCGGGGCCGTGTGTATGCGTTTGCGAATGGCCAGCGCATAGGTGTCCGGGCGTGCAGTTTTCCGGGTTAGTGGCTGTTATTCCTACTACATGTTCATCGATGTGATCCCCGTGCTGGTGGTGCAGATGTCCGTCATGCAGATAATCGACATGATCATCATGCATGATGCCCGTATGACCGCACTCGGGGCCGTGTGGGTGGGTAT
>JBDSSX010000245.1:0-4974 GCA_039928555.1 Nitrosospira sp.
TAACCGGCTCGCCGCGGGCATTGGGGTTGGGGATGGTCTCGCCATTGATGAAAACCGCCAGGCTTTGGGTCACCCATCCACCCCATGGCTCCTCGCTCGCCTGCTCGCCGGTATGACTGAACCATGCGATGTCCTTGCAGTCCGCGCCATGGATGGCCTGATTCTGAAACCAGCGACGGCGGCGGAAAGCCGGATGGGCGTGCCGAAAATCAATAAGACGTCTGGTGAATTCGTGTAAATCCCGGTCGATGTTGGCCCAATCGATCCAGGTGATTTCGTTGTCCTGGCAGTAGGCATTGTTGTTGCCCTGCTGGGTGCGGCTGAATTCATCTCCCGCAAGCACCATCGGCACACCCTGCGACAACATCAGCGTGACCAGAAAATTGCGCTGCCGCCGGGCGCGAAGGGCGAGTATCTCGGCATCGCCGGTGGGTCCCTCGACGCCACTGTTCCAGGAACGGTTGTCGTCGGTGCCGTCGCGATTGTCTTCGCCATTGGCCAGATTGTGTTTGTCGTTGTAAGACACCAGGTCGCGCAGCGTGAAGCCGTCGTGCGCGGTGACAAAATTGATGCTCGCGAAAGGAATGCGCGAGTTGTCGGCATAGAGGTCCGGACTTCCGGTGAAGCGATGGGCGAATTCGCTTAGCGTCTCTTCCTGGCCGCGCCAGAGGTCGCGCAGGCAGTCGCGATACTTACCGTTCCACTCGGACCAGCCCGATGGAAAATTGCCGACCTGGTACCCGCCTTCCCCCAGATCCCAGGGTTCGGCAATCAGCTTGACCTGGCTGATGACCGGATCCTGCTGAATGATGTCGAAGAAGGCGGACAACATTTGTACTTCGTGCAATTCGCGCGCCAAGGCGGCCGCCAGATCGAAGCGAAAGCCATCCACGTGCATCTCCAGCACCCAGTAGCGCAGCGAATCCATGATCAGTTGCAGCACGTGCGGCTGGCGCATATTAAGGCTGTTGCCGGTGCCGCTGTAGTCCATGTAATACCGGCGATCGTCCTCCGTCAGCAGGTAGTATGAGGCATTGTCGATGCCCTTCAGGCACAGCACGGGCCCGAGATGATTGCCCTCGGCGGTGTGGTTATAGACCACATCGAGGATGACTTCGATGCCGGCCTGGTGCATGGCCTTAACCATCTGCCTGAATTCAGCGGTGGCGGCGCCCGGCCGCTTGTCGGCCGCGTAGTTGCCGTGGGGGGCGAAATAGGAAATGGAGTTATAGCCCCAGTAGTTGCGCAGCCCCTGCTCCACAAGGTGCTTGTCCTGCATAAAATAGTGCACCGGCATCAGCTCGACAGTCGTAACGCCGAGCTGTTTCAGATACCCGATCGCGGCGGGATGCGCGAGGCCCGCGTAGGTGCCCCGCTGTTCGGGCGGTATGTCAGGATGCTGTGCCGTAAAGCCTTTGACGTGTAGTTCGTAGATGATGGTTTCGTTCCATGGCCGCTGCGGCCGGTGATCCCCGGCCCAGTCGAAGAAGGGCTGCTGAATGACGCATCTGGGCATGAAGGGTGCACTGTCCGCATCATTGCGCATGTTGGGATCTGCGTTGAACGGGTAGGGGAATACCGCTTCATCCCAGCGAATGTCACCGTCGATGCCTTTAGCGTAGGGGTCGAGCAGGAGTTTGGCCGGGTTGCAGCGATGTCCCTGCTCGGGCGCCCACGGCCCATGCACGCGGAAGCCATAACGTTGTCCCGGCTCGATGCCGGGAAAGTAGCCGTGCCAGCAGCGGCCGGTGCTCTCAGGCAGATCGACGCGCGTTTCGCGACCCTGTTCATCGAACAGGCACAGCTCGATACGCTCGGCTACTCGCGAGAACAGCGAGAAATTCGTTCCTGCGCCATCGTAGGTGGCGCCGAGCGGATAGGGATTTCCGGGCCAGACTTTCATTGGAAACACCGGCCATGCGGCGATGCCCGGCGCCCCGCGGGCATGCGGAGCGTTTGACGGATAGGCACGATTGTCATGGATTGAATGAAGAGATTCGAATTTTTTCTTTTTGGCTTGCTTCTTTTTACTCTAGCAGAAAACCACAACAATATGGGCTATAACTAAACCAGCGTGTTGACCAAGAGAAAAGGTGGGCAACGATATGCTGGAACGAAGGGGCCGGAAAAAAATTATGGCTTTTGTAATGGCGGGTGGCGAAGGTTCGCGCCTGCGGCCATTGACGGCAGATCGTTGTAAACCGGCGGTGCCGTTCGGCAGCCGTTACCGTATCGTGGATTTCGTCCTCACCAATCTGGTGAACTCCGACATTCGTTCAATCTATCTTCTGGTGCAATACAAGCCGCAATCACTCATCGAGCATATCCGCAAGGCGTGGACGGTTTCCACTCTGTTTTCCGAGCAGTTCGTAACGGTGGTGCCGCCGCAGATGACATCGGAACGTACGCTCTTCGGCGGCACGTCGGATGCGGTGTATCAGAGCCTGAACCTGATGGACATGCACCGGCCGGACCTGGTGGCGGTATTCGGTGCGGATCATATCTACCGCATGGACGTTCGGCAGATGGTGCGCTTTCACCGTGAGAACGACGCGGATATCAGCGTGGCCGCGCTTCCCGTGCCGCTGGAACAGGCTTCGAACTTCGGCATTATCGAAGCTGATTTGTCCGGACGAATTACCGGTTTTCAGGAGAAGCCCGAACAAGCGAGCCCAATGCCGAACGATCCGCAACATGCCTATGCATCCATGGGCAACTATCTATTCAACGCGGACTTTCTGAGAGCGGCGCTGGAGGACGCGCACAAAGATGGCGCAACTGATTTCGGCCATCATGTGCTCCCGCGCCTGTCCAAGGCTCATCGAGTGTTTGCCTACGACTTTGCAACCAACATCGTGCCTGATACCAAACCCTATGAGGAAAAAGGCTACTGGCGCGATGTGGGAACACTGGATACCTATTTCGAGGCGCATCGGGACATGCTCGGCCTGGAGCCGCGCTTCGATCTTTTTAACCCGCAGTGGCCAATTTTTTCCAGCTATTACCAGGGACCGACCTCCTGGGTGATGCATGGCGAGCTCAATAATGTTCTGCTGGGTGCGGCGAACATCATAAGAAACGCAAAGATACGCAATTCGATCCTCCGGCGGGAAGTCATGGTTGAGCCGGGGGCGCAGATCGAAGACTGCATCATCATGGATTATGTACGTATCGGGCGCGGAGCGAAGCTGCGTCACGTGATCGTTGACCGGCATAACGTGATTCCCGCTGGTGCGGAAATCGGTTTCGATCTTGCACGCGACCGGGAAAAATATCACGTAACCGAAGGCGGGCTGGTAATCGTGCCTTTGGGTGATGTGCGCTATTACTCCAGGGAAGAATGGAGGATGGATGCCGGGTATTCCGATTAAACCCAGATAATCCATTAGGACGCGAGATGATGGTGAGGCAGGTTGCGAGACAGTTTTGTTGGTTGGGAGAAGTCCATAGCTTGGTCTATGGACGCCGAGCAAGCGGCGAAAATGGCCGCAAACTGACCGCCAGCACTCCCGTAGGCTCGGAGAGCCGCCTAATGGATTATCTGGGTTAAACGTGACGAGCCAGCCGCGCTACGTTCCCTGGCAGCGACAGGAATCCGTTAACATCACACGGCGCAACGTCTATCTCATTGCAATGGCCTTGCCGTATCGCGAGCGAATAAGCTGTCCGGATTTGCAGCATCAGTAGCATCGGTAGGTTGGGTTAGCATAGCGTAACCCAACAATCCAGGAAATAAGCCAATGCGATATGGATGAATACTATCCAGTTCATTAATATTCTTCAAGAAACCCTGGTCTGGCGAATAAAAAACAATCGCTCCTGGCGCACCGAGCCATGATAATTCACCACTTGTTTGCATGTCTTGCAACCCGCGCAGAATCATTTGCTGAAGCATTCTTCCGAAGGCCTGGTTCGAAGGAAAAACATCTATTCCCTGGGGTATCTCCATATTGCCGAGCGTGGTGTGGAACGCATGTTTTATACCGGTTCGCCTGATTGTCTTTCCTTTTATCGTAATGGCTATCGACATTGTATAGGCGTCGGTAATGGTTTTTCCAACCATCCATAACGGAAACCCTGAGCGAGACGTTTCCGCGGCGACGGTGCCGCTGTCGGCAATATTGTTCAAGACTATCCTGATGGCGCCTTCTCCCTGATCGTCAACCACGGAGACCGCGTCAATCGGGGTAATAACGCCCGTATCGCCGAGTATCTTCGCGGCATAATCCCTCAATGGAACGTCTCCCTTGGGAAAGGGATTGCCATTTCTCTGAAACTCGACCACGAGTTGTAGATGAAGCGGCGTCTCTCTCTTTTTGACATCTTCATATTTCATCTTGGGTAACGAAGCACCCAGAAATGATCGGGGCGATGCGCATCCCATCAATGCGGAGGAAACAATGACAGATGCCAGTATTACGCGGGGGCCGAGGTTCATAGATACTCCGTATGGGTTCACGGTGGATGACGTGTGCTCCGGAAACTGGCGCGCAACGAATGTTCCATGACTAATTTTTTACTATTCTATGCCGTCAATGCTGGAACTGTTGAGGGTAGTGCATTATGCTTTACGCTGCAACCAGCAGGATGCTGTCATCCTTCAATAGCAGGCTTATCTCTGCTGAAAATATTTTATCGGGGAACCTCTCAATCAGCTTTCCGCTCCATATCTGATGAACACTAAAACCACATTCGATTGTGCCACGTTTGGATTCGACGGCGCGCGAATCCGGGAGGCACTGTCGGTGCTGGGGCTGAACGCGGAGCATGCCAAACTGGCGGCGCGCATACGGAACGAAGCCACGGAGGGAGAAGCCGATGCGCTGGTGCATCCCTGCTGCGTCGCGCTTGCGCGCGATCGAAATTTCGCGTTGATCGAGCGGAGTATCGGTATCGAATGCTTTACGCAAACATGGGCCCGGCATTTACAGCGCTACGGTCAGGATTTCGATACCCCGGAATATTTCGGAGAGC
>JBDSSX010000246.1:0-6943 GCA_039928555.1 Nitrosospira sp.
ATGTTCAGTTCCTATGACAAGTCTGGTAAAACGCACCCGGATCCCAAGCGGGGGTTATTCACGCGCCCTGCGCTGGGAGATATCCGTGAATACTGCCAGAACGTAGATGCTCGCATGGGGGGAGTACTGGACTTGGCCGAGCAGGACGAAATATTGCGGATGTTGATTGTCCTTGGCATGCATCATGAACAACAACATCAGGAACTCATTCTCACGGATATCAAGCATTTGTTCTCGCAGAATCCGTTATATCCAAGCTATCGATCCTGTTCGCCGGACTCCCTATCTTGTCCAGGTGCAAACCTGCCTCTATTAGAGTGGCATCAATTCACAGGCGGACTCGTGGAAATCGGATTTGAAGGAGAAGGCTTTAGCTACGACAATGAATCTCCCAGGCATAAACAATTTATACAACCCTATTCGCTGGCGACGCGTCTCGTCACAAATGGCGAATATCTTCAGTTCATTGAAGCAGGCGGGTACGAAAACCCGGTTTTATGGCTTTCAGAAGGATTGGACTGGGTCAAATCAAACAAGAGATATCATCCCCTATACTGGCGTGCCGACAAAAATGAATGGAAAGAATTTACACTTCACGGAATGCTGCCTCTGAATCTCAATCTACCGGTTATCCACGTCTCATTCTACGAAGCGGATGCCTTCGCACGTTGGTGTGATTCGCGACTGCCAACCGAAGGAGAATGGGAAAGCGCAGCTCTCCAGCAGCAAATAGAAGGTTGTTTCGCCGACAATGATCGATTCCATCCCGAGTCTGCTCGAGGGGTTGGCACCTCTTCGCCGAAGATTCTTCAGCTCTATGGCGATGCCTGGGAGTGGACCCGTTCAAGCTATTCCGCTTACCCGGGCTATAGCCCATTCAAGCCAAATCCCGAGAAACCTATGTCTTACGTGTGGGATGAGGCGGTAGGGGAATACAACAGCAGATCTATGGTAAATCAGTATGTACTGCGAGGCGGATCATGTCTTATCCCGCAAGAGAGAATCCGAGCCAGTTTTCGTAACTTTCTTCCCGCTAAAACGCGTTGGCAGGTTACTGGCATACGGCTGGCAAGGGATCCTTGATTCAACGAGGATTTGCCGTGGGACAGACTTGCAAAACAACGCTCCTTCGATACCGCTCGTTATGCGTGCTTACTGAAGCTAGTTAACATGTCCGCCGGCGGTTGAAGCGCCTACCCGCGAGGCCAACTCCATCGCAAATCGCTGAAGTGTCTCGGCTTCGTCCAGGCCATCCAAAAAATGCCGGGGGATTCCCGATAACCCGACTTGGGCTCCGACGAGCGCGCCGGTCAAAATAGCGCGGGCTTGATTTTCGCCACCGCCATTTACGGCGTGGAGCACAGCCGATTCAAAATTGTCCGGAAAGCGGGCAGTGAGATGGTAGGCTGCGGGAAGTTGATGATAAATGGCGCAGGTCATACCATAAACAATGGAGACTTTCCATGCGGGCTCTATACGGATCTCGGGGTCTAACGCGGCTGAGGCCACATACGAGGGCGTAAGCAGGGCGTCCGGAGAGACGAAATATCCACTTTCTCGCGGAAGGTCCTCCTGAGGCGGCTGCATATCCGTATGCGCCATAGTATGGAACGGCAGTTTTCCCGCTCTTGCCAACCGCATGAGTTTGCCGGAAAGGCTTCTGTTGAGCTTGTGTCCCTGCACCAGGAGACCCAGCACCGCCCCGTACGCGACAGTCAAGGTAACTACGGTATCGTCGATCTGGGTAAGCCGGGTATTGCTGGAAATGGCAGCTGCCAGGTCCTGCGGCTGAAAAGCGTAGCGAACTGCCAGGGCGAGCGTCCGCCCTATCGCTTCGGTGGTGTCGGCCTGCCCCCCTATTTGCCCCCAAGGCAGGTTCTGCTGGATACGCTTGCGCCAGGCGTCGCGGATCGACTGCTGAGTATATCCGCCCGGGCCGTTCACGGGCATGCCATTGAGCAACGGAAAGATTTCCTCATCCATTCGCCGGCAGAAATCTCCTTCATCATAGCCGCCGCGCTCAACGAGCGAGCGCAGCACGAGCCGGAGAATGATGCCCCCTTGGGAGAGTTGGCCCGCCTTGAGACCACTATGATAGCGGCCGGGCTTAGGATCCGCATAGGTCGTGATCCAGTCGCCATAGTCGTGGCGGAGCACCGCCAGGTCGTAGTACCAGTGGGGCCCGAGGCCTAAGGCATCCCCGATAAAGGCACCCATGATGGCGCCGGCGGCGCGGTCCTGTATGGCGGTGTCGGACATGTTCTGATTCTCCTCTCGGTTAATTTCAATTATCTGAATAAATCTTTTGCAGGCTTGGTAGTGTCCCTGGTAGCTGTGGCCTTTGGAAGGCTGGGGAATAATAGTCAGGCGGCGAGATTGAGGCCATGGTCGAGAGATTGAACGTGGGATGCCGTGAAGTGAGGTGACGATTGAGCCACCCACTGCGAATGCGTAGAGCGGTCTGTACCTGCGTCCCCTCGAGCGCATAAGGAACGGTTTTCACGCTGATTCGGTCGATTGTGGCAGGTGGTTCGTGAACGTTTTGACGAGTTGCGCTGGCCCGCCAAGGGTGAAGGCGATCGCTCGCGCTGAGGACATTCCGGGCAGCGTAGGATAAGGTGGCACCCAGGAACTTGGCGGCACTGACCCCGTTCAGTTGGGAGCACGTGAACCCATGTGATCGGCTGATCTCGACATGCGAGCGCGATTGTCTCTCTGTGGGAGTTGATTTGGCCGCCGAGGACATGAGGGTTACGTCCACCCCAACCTTGAACTGAGCCTCGTATGTCATAGCATCGTTCTTAGGGAATCAGGACAACCTTACGGCAATCCTCCTCTTTTTTATCGAAAATCCTATAACCGGTCGCGGCTTCAGCAAGGGGAAGGCGATGGCTGATGATAACGTTTGGGTGTAACTTCTCGGTTTCAATATACCTAAGCAGGTCCGGCAAGAAGCGTTGCACCTGAGTCTGGCCCATTTTGAATATCAGGCCTTTCTCAAACGCGTCCCCAAATAGGAACCCGTGTATAAACCCAGCATAAACACCTGGCACGCTAACGATGCCTCCTCGACGTGTTGCTGCAATACACTGACGCAGGGCTTGTCCGCTACTGCCTTCGAGTTTCAGGTCGGTCATTACGGTCTCGAGCACACTGCCTTTGGCTTCAAAACCTACCGCATCGATAACCGCGTCAACACCTCTGAAGGCTGTATTCTCGATAATGACTTCCGCAGGATCGACCTCATCGAAATTGATGGGAAAGATATTGTATGTTTGGCGGGCAAACTCAAGCCGGTAGGGATGGTGGTCAACCATAAAGATTTTTTCCACACCTAGCATACGGGCGCAGGCGGCAGCCATCAAACCGACGGGGCCGGCACCAAAAATGGCAATACTCGCCCCAAGGCCGACATCCGCATTAACAATCGCCTGATATCCAGTTGGTAAAATATCGCTCAGGAATAGTACCTGCTCGTCGGCAAGGGTATCCGGAACTTTAATTGGTCCTACATTGGCTTTTGGCACCCGCACATATTCTGCCTGACCGCCGGGTACACCCCCATAAAGGTGACTAAATCCAAAAAGGGCGGCCCCTGGACGTATGTTTTTTTTGTTCAGGATTGCGCCGCGGTCGGGATTTGTGGTTTCACATGCCGAAAATAATTGCTTTTCGCAAAAGAAACAATGCCCACAAGCGATAACGAATGGAACCACTACCCGATCACCTTTTCGCAGATCAGTCACTTCAGATCCAGCATCAACCACCACCCCCATGAACTCATGTCCCAGGATGTCTCCCTCTTTTAGTTGGGGGATTTTTCCTCTATATAAATGCAGGTCCGAACCACAGATTGCAGTAGCAGTAATCTTGAGAATAATGTCATCCGGTTCCTGAAGTATAGGATCAGGTACTGTATCGACGCGGACATCATGACTTCCGTGATAGGTGAGGGCGAGCATTGTGATTTCTCCTTGAGCAGAACTTACTTTGCTAATTCCTTCTTGAATAAATTGAAAAAAATTTAGGGGCTGAGGGGTGGAGGGTTTGGAGTTTACGAAATAATTTAAGGACTTTGAAGGTTCATGGAATAACGCCCAGACTCACAGCGAACCAACAATCGGGATCCGTCCAAATATTCTCAACCTCAAAGCCACCGCGTTGAAGCAGATCCTCCAGGCAATCAACTGTGTACTTATAGCTGTTCTCTGTATGAATACGTTCACCTTGATAAAACTGTAATGTCGTATCAAGAGCGTCGACTTTTACCGACTGAAAACAAGTGCTCTCAAGATGTAATTCAATACGTGAGGCCGCCTCATTCCAGAACGATACATGGCAAAAAGCATCCGGCTCGAAATGACCGCCCAGTTCGCGATTGATTCGGACGAGAAGATTCTTATTGAATGAAGCGGTTATTCCCGCGCTGTCGTTATAAGCCGCATGCATGACATCGCTGTTTTTAACGAGATCTACGCCAAGCAGTAACTGATCTCCGCTTGATAAATGCCGAGCGATGTTCTGCAGTAGAGAAATAGCATCGTCCTGTTCCAGGTTACCAATACTTGAGCCGATGTACAAAACGACACGTGGCGGAGTCTGCCGGGCGAGAAACGCCAAGTCTTCGAAATCCCCGACTTGGGGGTGTACATTGACTGCTTCCAGTTCTCTTTCCACCTCATCTTTTGCCAATTGCAACGCCGCGTCGGATACATCAAGTGGAAAGTAATTAATGCTAAATTGCCGCCGCAGCAGCGAGCGCAGCAAAATTCGTGTCTTGGTTGCGGTGCCGGCGCCAAGTTCACCGACAGAAACATTCCGGCCGAGCCGAGCGCATATTTCATCGGCATGCGCCATCAGGATGGCCGCTTCTGTACGTGTCGGGTAATATTCAGGCAAACAGGTGATTTGCTCGAACAAAGCCGAACCTTGAGCATCGTATAGCAGCTTCGGCGGCAAACTTTTGGGCATCCGTGAAAGCCCGTCCAAGACATCCCCGGCTATCGCCGTTGCCTGATTCAATTGTTCATGCGCGATCATGAGTCAGCCCCAACATGAAACCGTCCATCATGTGCCAACCTGATCCCCGAGAATTGCCAGCGCATGTGTGGCGGAAAATAGTTGCGATAGGATTTGCGCATGTGCGACACGGGGGTAATACAGGATCCGCCGCGTAACACCATCTGGTTGCACATAAACTTTCCGTTGTACTCACCCTCTATACCTGCTGGGACGCAATAACCCGGATAGGCTGAATAGGGACTTGCGGTCCACTCCCACGTATCTCCAAAAATCTGTTGCAGACCCGTCTGCGTACCGGCCGGTCTGGGATGATAATTTTCATCTTCCAAAAAATTCCCGGATATACCGGTCGAGTCAGCCGCCACCTCCCACTCAAACTCTGTCGGTAGCCGCGCACCCGCCCAGCGAGCAAATGCATCGGCCTCGTAAAAACTCACATGGCAGACTGGCTCGCTGGGGTGCAAGGGCAAGGTGCCTCTGCAAGTGAATTGAGTCCATTCATCGCCAGCTTGTTCCCAGTAGAGCGGCGCGGTCCAGCTATGGGCACAAACATGGTCCCAGGCATCCGAGAGCCATAGCTCCGGTCGTGTGTAGCCGCCATCGGCCATGAACGTCAGATACTCTTTATTGGTAATGAGACGGGATGCCATGCTGAAGGGTTTTATATAAGTAAAGTGTCGCGGCGATTCGTTATCAAACGCAAAGCCGCCCATATTATGCCCAACCTCATAAACACCTTCGTTGAAACAATGCCATGTAAGTGAGGGTGCACCCCATTCCACACTCCGAATTTGGTTGAACTGGTATCCAGGTCGCAACGGATTAGTCCAGAAAGCATGTTTGATGTCGGTAATGATGAGTTCCTGATGTTGTTGTTCATGATTCAGACCTAATTCGAGCAACTGTAAGATCCTGGGAGACGCATCATGATCCAAAAGATTGCGGATATCATTATCAACATAGTTGCGATAAAGAAAGATTTGATCGAGTGTAGGACGCGAGAAAGTACTGCGGATAGTTCGATCAGGATGGTCTCCTAGCCGTTTATAGTACGAATTGAACAGGACAGTGAATCGTGCATCGAACGGAATGTAATCTCGCACATATGGCTTTAGAATAAACGTCTCAAAGAACCAGGTCGTATGAGCGATATGCCATTTTGTCGGGCTGGCCTCAGGCATGGATTGAACCATCTGGTCATCTGACGTGAGCGTTTCGATTAGTCTTATAGTTTGAGTACGTACTTCTGCGTATCTCTTTATCCATTTATGCGGTAGCGATAAGGACATGGACTGCATATTGGGGGCTGTGGTCATGGCAAACTTATCTCCTTGCCTAATCAAAATCAACTGGATTGTTCTTGCATGGATACTGGTAGTTTCTGATCGGAATTTTATGATCGGACTAGGCAAAGGCCTTATCCATGAGCCTGATAAATCGAACAGGCTACATTCTTAAAGCTTACATAAATATCACTGTTCATTCTGTACGCTGGCAGACACAAGAATCTTTCAGTTGCTCCAACGGAAAGGCTGGCAGGTCAATGGCAGCTGATCTCACAGTGATTCGCCACCTCAGAGTCCCTTGAAATTGCATCTCAACGCGCTGCCTCTGTCGTCGTGACGCACCTGTGCAATATTCGTCCATAGTCCTTTCCTTCACAGCTGAAAATATTCCATATCGCATATTGTGAAACTAAACACCGAGAACTTGGGAATGTACGATGTCGCACAGTTAAGTTCGAAAAATAAAATCATAATCACCACCTTCGAACAGCAATTGATATTGTTATCCAGGAAAAGCGTGAGATCTCCATGCCTGCAATCGCTCTCAACATCAAAACCCCTGCCATCTTTAGCTCGAGCCAGAACTCCGGAGATGTTACCGAGGAGACTCTTCAGGAAAGCATGAATATGCATTC
>JBDSSX010000247.1:0-10939 GCA_039928555.1 Nitrosospira sp.
GGGTCGCTACATTACGATAAACCATCTGTTCAAAATTCCGAAGAGCGATATCAGACCGAGAACTACCACTATAAGGGTTACTAACGTTTTATCCGTTTTCATCACCGTTCCTCCTTCTTAAATTGGACCATTTAATGAGCACATTCAAGTTAGAAGCATAACCATAATTACGACAGGGTTAAGTGTAGTGCAATATTCGTCTGATGAATATAGTTTTTAATATGATTTTTATTTTGAAGAAACGCAGCAGGAGGGCAGCAATAAAGTACCAGTGTCCCGATACGATAAGTGGTGCGAATTTTCCGTGGAGCTTGACGGCGGTTTACGAGAATTGGTTGTATTAGTGAAAGGCTTAACCCAGATAATCCATTAGGCGGCTCTCCAAGCCTACCCGAGTGCTGGTGGCCAGTTTGTGGCCATTTTCGTCGCCGTTTTTGCCACTGGTGCGGCGTCCATAGACTAGGCTATGGACTTCTCCCAACCGGCAAAACTGTCTCGCAACCTGCCTCACCATCATCTCGCGTCCTGATGGATTATCCGGGATAAGACATGATGAGATCAGAGGGCAGGAATCCAGTAGTTTCCGGATATCTCAACTGGATCTCAACAGTGCATCCAGCCCCGCTTGTGCAATTTGTGCATCCTGATTGGATCTCACACCACTTACTCCCACAGCGCCAATAAATTGATCGTTCACCGTGATGGGTAAACCACCTTCGATGGGCAGGGTTCCAGGTAAGCCGAGATAACGTACGCGTCCGGCGGTGACGTGTTCCTCCCACACCTTGGTGGGACGGCGAAAGGCAATGGCGGCGCGGGCTTTCTGTATTGCCACTTCAATGCTGCCGAACTGAGTATGGTCGAGACGCGAGAGATGAAGAAGGTGGCCGCCGTCATCAACAATAGCAATTACAACCGGCCAGTCATTGCGCCGGGCTTCTGCTTCTGCGGCAGCGGCGATCTTTTTAGCGTCGTCGAGGGTAAGGGTAATTCTATTATCCATAAAGGTCACCTGCGCAACTGAGAGATTGATTGAGATTGCGGCTGCTGCTTGTGCAGCTACAGCAAAAAAAAAGCACGCCGGAACTATCGGGCGTGCTTTGAGAAAACAATATAACGTTATATCAGCGGTACAATTAGCAATGCAACAATGTTCATGATCTTGATGAGCGGGTTGATCGCGGGACCGGCAGTGTCTTTGTAGGGGTCGCCAACGGTGTCGCCCGTTACCGCGGCTTTGTGCGCCTCCGAGCCCTTGCCGCCAAAGTGGCCATCCTCAATATATTTCTTCGCGTTATCCCAGGCCCCGCCACCCGCAGTCATGGAAATTGCCACGAAAATACCGGTGATGATGGCGCCGATCAGTACGCCGCCCAAGGCTACGGGGCCCAGTATGAGGCCAACAATCACGGGCACCGCTACGGGCAGCAACGAGGGCACAACCATTTCCTTGATCGCGGCCTTGGTTACCATGTCCACTGCTCTGGAATAATCCGGTTTGGCGGTACCTTCCATGATGCCGGGGATCTCCTTGAATTGACGTCGCACTTCCACCACTACTGAGCCGGCTGCACGGCCGACAGCTTCCATCGCCATGGCGCCGAACAGGTAAGGAACCATGCCGCCCAGGAATAAGCCGATGATTACCATGTGATCGGATAAATCAAAGCTCACGGACTTGCCGCCTGCCGTGAGCGCGTGGGTATAATCGGCAAACAGCACCAGCGCAGCCAGACCGGCAGAGCCGATGGCATAGCCTTTCGTTACCGCTTTGGTGGTATTGCCCACAGCGTCCAGCGGGTCGGTTATATCGCGTATCTCTTTCGGCAAACCGGCCATTTCCGCGATACCGCCAGCGTTGTCGGTAATCGGACCGTAGGCATCAAGCGCCACGATGATCCCCGCCATCGAGAGCATCGACGTCGCAGCGATGGCGATGCCATATAGCCCCCCCAGTTCGAAAGCGCACCAGATCGAAAGACAAACGACCAATACTGGAGCGGCAGTGGATTTCATGGAGACGCCCAGGCCGGCAATGACATTGGTGCCGTGGCCGGTGCTGGACGCTTCTGCGATATGCTGGACCGGGGCGTATTCGGTGGAGGTGTAGTATTCTGTAATCCACACCATGGCCGCAGTCAGCGCCAGACCAACTAACCCGGCAAGGTACAGGTTCATCGATGTAACCAGCTTGCCGTCAATCATTACGCCATCGCCCAGCATGATGGTAGTGATGGGATAATAGGACACTGCCGCCAGTGCGCCGGCTACCGCCAAACCACGATAAAGCGCATTCATGATCTTTCCACCTTCACGCGCTTTGACGAAGTAGCAGCCGATGATGGAGGCGATGATGGAAACTCCACCCAGTACCAGCGGGTAGAGTGCCGCATTCGGACCTGCGTCGGTGATGAGCAGGCCGCCCAGCAGCATGGTGGCGATAATCGTCACGGCGTAGGTTTCAAACAGGTCAGCGGCCATACCGGCACAATCACCGACGTTGTCTCCAACGTTGTCGGCAATTACCGCCGGGTTGCGCGGATCATCTTCCGGAATGCCAGCTTCGACTTTGCCCACCAGGTCGGCGCCGACGTCAGCACCCTTGGTGAAGATGCCGCCCCCGAGGCGGGCAAAAATGGAAATCAGCGAACTGCCGAAGGCGACGCCGACCAGAGCATGAGTGGCTTCCGATTCGGTGGCGCCCATGCCGGTCAGGACGGCAAAGTAGCCGGCCACACCGAGCAGACCCAAGCCCACCACCAGCATACCGGTTATCGCGCCGCCTTTGAAGGCTACATCCAGCGCGGCGTTGAGGCCCTGTGTGGCGGCTTGCGCGGTACGTACATTGGCACGTACTGAGACGTTCATGCCGATATAGCCAGTCAGCCCCGACAGAAATGCGCCAAGAGCGAAGCCGACGGCGGTCTGCCAGCCGAGGGCCATAAAAATGGCTACCAGCAGGATAACACCGACTATGCCGATGGTGGTGTACTGGCGATTCAGGTACGCGGAAGCTCCTTGTTGAATCGCAGCGGCAATATCGCGCATGCGTTCGTTGCCGGTTGGCAGACCCACAATCCATTTTATCGAAATCACCCCATACACGAGTGCCGCCATCGCACAACCAATTGCGATGATTAAACCATTAGCCATTAAAATCTCCAGTTAAAATCAGACCGGCTGAAAACACATACGAAATTCCGATCCCATAATTCCGCATTAAGTATCTATTCGTAAATCTAAATGATTGAGTAGTACGTACCATTCGCGCGCTTCCACCCTTCAAGTTTGAAGAAGCTCAGATCGTAAAATCACTCAGTTTTTTCGCAACGGCTACGTTTTTCAGGCGCACGTAGTTGGGTAAGCCATCCTTGTACGGCGGGTAGTCTTCCCCCTTGATGAGTGGTGCAAGATACTCCCGGCATTTGTCGGTGATGCCAAAACCATCCTTACTGATAAAGTTTTTCGGCATCATTTTTTCCACGTTGGCGACTTTGCTGAGCTGAGCCATGCCGATTTTCCATCTGTAGGGTTTGCTGGAGACACGCTCTATCGTGGGCATCACCGAGTTATGTCCTTTGATAGCGAATTCCACAGCGGCCTTGCCCATCGCGTAAGCCTGTTCCACATCGGTTTTCGACGCGATATGACGAGCGGCGCGTTGCAGATAGTCTGCCACCCCCCAATGATATTTGAGTCCCAAGCCCTCCCTGACGATATTCGCTACGACGGGTGCGACACCCCCCAGTTGGGCGTGACCGAAAGCATCACGCACTCCCTGATCGGAGAGAAACTTGCCATCCTCTCCTTTCACGCCCTCGGATACCACAACCGAACAGTAGCCGAATTTCTTGACGTAACCATCCACCTTGGCGAGAAATTTTGATTTATCGAATGGGATCTCGGGAAACAGAATAACAACAGGAATCTCACAATCCTTGCTGGATGCCAGGCCGCCCGCTGCCGCGATCCATCCGGCATGACGCCCCATTACTTCCAGTACAAATACCTTGGTCGATGTCTTTGACATACTGGCGACATCAAAGCTCGCTTCAAGTGTGGACACGGCGATGTATTTTGCCACCGAGCCGAAGCCGGGGCAGCAGTCGGTGATGGGAAGATCGTTATCTACCGTTTTCGGAACATGAATAGCCTGGATAGGGTAGCCAAGCGTATCGGCCAGTTGGGATACCTTGAGACAGGTATCGGCGGAATCACCGCCACCGTTATAAAAGAAGTAGCCGATGTTATGTGCCTTGAATACTTCGATGAGGCGTTCATATTCGCGCCGGTTCTGTTCAAGGCTTTTCAATTTGTAACGGCAGGAGCCGAATGCGCCTGATGGCGTATGGCGCAGCGCCCTGATTGCCGCGATGGAATCCTTCCCGGTATCGATCAGATCTTCGGTTAGCGCGCCGATAATGCCGTTGCGACCTGCATAGATCTTGCCTATTTTACCCTTTTGCTGGCGTGCGGTTTCGATGACGCCAGCCGCGGATGCGTTGATGACGGCGGTAACTCCACCTGACTGCGCATAAAAAGCGTTTTTTGCTGCCATGTTTCTCTCCCGATTATTTAAATCCCTTGCGACTTACGGCTATACACCAGCGCGCCCTCATCCGTGGCGCTGAAGTCCCGGCAGCGCCGTAGTGCGCCGGCAAAGCGTTAGAATCCTCTGCCGATGCAGCATTGCTCCGTTCGCGAATTTAAAAGGCGGGTACCATAAATCCCGGTCCGCCAGGAATCGTGACTGAGGTTATTCCAGTGACGCGAAAATGGTATCGCGGATACTCTCAACCGATCCGATCCCCGGTATTTTTACATACTTGGGAGCGCCGTGTCCGCCGTTAGCTGCCCATCTCGAGTAGTATTCTACCAATGGTTTAGTCTGGGTGTGATAGATTTCGAGCCGTTTTCGTACGGTTTCCTCTTTATCATCGTCACGCTGTATCAGTGGCTCACCAGTCATATCATCCGTGTTGTCCATTCTGGGGGGATTGAATATCACGTGATAAATACGACCCGAACCCGGATGCAGCCGGCGACCCGACAAACGGCTGATAATTTCGTCGTCCGAGACATCAATTTCGATCACGTAGTCGATCGGTACGCCTGCGGCTTTCATTGAATCCGCCTGGGGAATGGTACGAGGGAAACCATCAAACAGGAATCCTCTTCTGCAATCCGGCTGCCCGATGCGCTCTTTAACCAGACTGATTATGATGTCATCGGAGACAAGCCCGCCCGCATCCATGATTTTCTTCGCCATAATGCCCAGCATGGTGCCTGCCTTGACCGCGGCGCGCAACATATCGCCGGTGGAAATCTGCGGAATGCCGAAACGTTCCTTAATGTAATTGGCCTGCGTGCCTTTCCCCGCACCGGGACCGCCTAATAGGATGATTATGATTATTTCCCCTTCTATAAAACTCCCGGTGTACGGCAGAGAGTGAGAAGCATTTATCTGTTGGTTTGGGCGATTATATCGCAGCCAAGCGGAATACTTGAAATTTTTACTATGATTTAAAGCATTGGCGAGCTTGTGGCAAAGGCTGAAATATTAGAGGTTGCTACTGCTTACCCAGTTGTTCATAGGTGCGGGAGGATGAATAGCCATGATTCAGTCTAACCTCCGCAGCTGCTCCTTGAGTTTCTCCAATGTTGCACTAAAATTAGCAAGCCGTTCTTTCTCCTGTTCCACCACTTTGGCCGGGGCGCGCTCGACGAAACCGGCATTTGCAAGCTTGATTTGTGCTTTGGTGGCTTCACCTTCAATACGAGTCATTTCCTTGGCCAGGCGCACACGCTCAGCGGCTATATCCACATCGATTCTCAGCATCAGTCTGAATTCGCCGGCAATCGCCACGGGTGCTTCGGCATGGGGCAACCCATCCCGCATGATTTCCACACTCGAGAGTTTAGCCAGTGCCATCAGGTAGGGAGAAAAAGCAGTCAAGGTTTCCCCATCGCCCGCAGCCAGGAGCGGAATCCTTAACGCTGGGGACAGATTCATTTCACCACGCAAAGTGCGGCAGGCATTGATCATCTCCTTGAGTGCAACAATGCGCCCGATGGCGTCTTCGCTGATGTGCGCCGGATCACCTTTGGGGTATGGCTGCAGCATGATACTCGCGCCTTGCTTGCCGGCAAGCGGCGCGACTTTCTGCCACAATTCTTCCGTAATGAATGGAATGATGGGATGGGCAAGCCGTAGCGTGGCCTCCAGTACGCGTGTCAGGGTGCGGCGGGTTGCGCGTTGTACGGCGTCGCCGCCGCTGTTTAACTGTACCTTGGCAAATTCCAGATACCAATCACAATACTCGTCCCAGACAAATTCGTAGATTTCGCGTGCCGCAATATCAAAGCGATAGTCATGAAAAGCCTGCTCCACCGCGCTTTCCGCCTGTTGCAAGCGGCTGATGATCCACCTGTCGGCACCGGAATATTCCAACGGCGGCTCATTACCCAAACCCGTGTCCAAACCTGTATCTTTCCCTTCGCAATTCATTAGCACATAGCGCGTGGCATTCCAAAGTTTGTTACAGAAATTTCGATAGCCTTCGCAACGCTGCATATCAAATTTGATGTCGCGGCCATGGGAAGCTAGACTGGCAAAGGTAAAACGTAGCGCATCGGTGCCAAATGCGGGAATGCCGTCGGGGAAATGCTTGCGTGTGACTTTTTCGATGGATTCAGCCTGCCTGGGATTCATGAGTCCCGTGGTGCGCTTGGAGATCAGATCCGGTAACGCAATGCCATCGATGAGATCGAGCGGGTCCAACACATTGCCCTTGGATTTACTCATCTTGTGGCCTTCCGCATCGCGGATCAACCCCGTGACGTAGACCTCTTTGAACGGTACTTTGCCGGTGAAGTACAGCGACATCATGACCATGCGCGCCACCCAGAAGAAGATGATGTCGAAACCGGTGATCAACACTGAAGTCGGCAAAAAAGTTCTGAGTTCCGGCGTTTCTTCGGGCCACCCCAGCGTGGAGAAGGGCCATAATGCGGATGAGAACCAGGTGTCGAGGACATCTTCGTCCTGTGTGAGCTTGCGTTCGCCGGCCTGCCGTTGCGCTTCCTCCGGACTGTGTGCGACAAAGATGTTGCCATCCTCGTCGTACCACGCGGGAATCCGGTGTCCCCACCACAATTGTCGTGAAATACACCAGTCCTGGATGTTTTCGAGCCATTGGTTGTAAACGTGGCTCCAATTTTCCGGCGTGAATTTAACATCGCCATTTGCCACCACTTCCAGCCCGCGTTTTGCCAACCCTTCCATCGCCACATACCACTGATCAGTGAGCATTGGCTCAATTATCGTGTGAGTGCGGTCGCCACGCGGTACCATGAGTTTGTGCGGTTTTGTTTCAACCAGGAGCCCCTGCTCTTCCAGGTCTGAAATAATTTTCTTGCGGGCGTCATAGCGGTCCAGTTGCTGGTACTCAGCAGGTGCAAGATCGCTGATTTTTCCATCCAGCGTGAAAATATTGAGCGGTACAAGTTTGTGCCGCTGCCCCACCTGGTAGTCATTGAAATCGTGTGCCGGGGTAATTTTTAGGCAGCCTGTGCCAAATTCCGGATCGACATAGGAATCCGCAATCACCGGGATGCTTCGTTCGCATAATGGCAAACGTACATGACGACCGATCAGATACCGGTAACGCGGGTCATCCGGATGCACGGCGACCGCCATATCGCCCAGCATGGTTTCGGGACGGGTGGTGGCGACAATCAGTCCTTCTGTTTTTGTCTTATCCAAACCTGAATCCGAATTTTCGAGCGGATAGAGAATATGCCAAATAAATCCGTCCTCTTCCGTCGATACGACTTCCAGATCGGAAACCGCGGTTTGCAGCACCGGGTCCCAGTTCACTAGCCGCTTGCCGCGATAGATTAATCCATCGCCATAAAGCCGCACGAAAACCTCAGTAACAGCGCGGGATAACCCTGAATCCATGGTAAAGCGTTCGCGCGACCAGTCGCAGGAAGTCCCCAGTCGCCGCATCTGGCGGGTAATGGTGGAACCGGATTCCTCTTTCCACTGCCATACGCGCTTGAGAAATTCTTCGCGCCCCAGATCACGGCGGTTGATATCTTGCTGGTCCAGTTGACGTTCCACCACAATCTGGGTGGCAATACCGGCATGATCCGTTCCCGGTTGCCATAACGTGTTATCGCCACACATGCGGTGATAACGTGTCAACGCGTCCATCAACGTATGCTGGAAAGCGTGCCCCATATGCAGCGTGCCGGTTACGTTGGGCGGCGGCAGCATGATGCAGTAGGCGGGGGCTGTTTCAGCGGATGTGCCGCCAGGCATGGGCTTGAAATAATCAGCGGACTTCCAGCGAGAGTACCAACGGCTTTCGATGGATCGGGGTTCGAAGCTTTTTTCGAGTTCCATGGATATCAGACCGGCGAGGGTGGAAAATCAGCGATTATAGGAGACATAGACGCGAATGTGGACACCGGTAGCCGGCGGTTCGCTGAGAGTTGGCTGTTTATGTAAAACTGAGTCAAACTGAGTCAAACTGAGAATTAATGGTTGTGGGGGACTGTGGGTTGAGGCAATAGAACCTATCAGAGACCAAATAGACGGCATTCCAGCGCATGAACCAATGCGTTGCGTGCTCCAGCATCCAGGTCGGCTCCGGCATCCTTGAGTGCGGAATCCAGAATCTGCCCAAGCAGGGACGTGATGTCAGATTGAGGCGACAGCATTGCCGGAGGCAGAAATACCGTTTCAGTGAGAGTGGGTATGTTATCGGCATCTGTCAGTGATGTTTCTCCTGATGCCGCTCCAAGAGTCAGATCCGGGAACGACGCCGCATTATTATCCGCTTCAGTTGGAACCGATGGTTTGCCCTGGTGCTTGCGCAGCAATGCATCGAGCTTGCTCAGAATCTCATTGTAATCAGCTTCGGATGAGCTTTCACTACTGTTTGTCATGGGGGTCCCAGGGATTCATGGGGATGCGGGGTAGAGGGTTATACCATCCCAAGCTTGTGATGGCGAATTTCGTACCCCCGGTCTTTATAAAAACGGTAGCGCTTTCGCGCGGCCTGCGTATCTTCCGGTGTGGTTCCGGTGATTTCGATCAAGCGCTGGAAGCGGCTGAAGAAAGGTGGGTACTCAGCATCCAGATTGAGTAATACATCATCGTGTGGCAACTGAGTGTATTGGTGACCGAGTACGACCGGGGTTACACCAGCCAGTTTGTCGTCAGTGCGACAGTGCGGGATAAAATCAATCGGGGGAAAAGTCCAAAGCAGTTTGTCGAGCCGCTCCACCATCGCCGCATCGGGACTGTATACCATCAGCTTGAGGTCTTGCCGCACCACTTTGGCGACAAGACGGCAGGCAGTATGCAGCTTATCGCCCCCGCCAGAGTAAAAGTCGATTTCGGTCATGACGATGTTAGTGGTTCTTTTTTACCGCCCGGCCGATTAAAAATTGAGTCAGCAGCGGCACCGGCCGGCCGGTTGCGCCTTTTTCCTTACCGGATTTCCACGCAGTGCCGGCAATGTCCAGATGAGCCCATCGATATTTCCTGGTGAAACGCGACAGGAAGCAAGCGGCGGTGATGGTTCCGCCGGCGCGCCCGCCTATATTGGCAATATCGGCGAAATTGCTTTTCAGTTGTTCCTGGTAATCGTCCCATAGTGGCAGACGCCAAGCGGGATCCGCCGCCTGCCCGGAGGCACGCAGCAATTCCTCCGCCAGTTCTTCATCATTGCTGAGCAGACCCGATGCCACATGTCCGAGCGCGATGACACAGGCACCGGTAAGTGTGGCGATATCTATTACCGTTTCCGGCTCATAACGTTCGGCATAAGTCAGCGCATCACACAGGATCAGCCGTCCTTCAGCGTCGGTGTTAAGAATTTCTATGGTTTGTCCGGACATGCTGGTCACGACATCGCCAGGTTTGGTGGCATTGCCGCCCGGCATATTCTCGGTGGTGGGAATGATGCCAATTACGTTGAGCGGCAGCCGCATTTGTGCAATCGCGGTAATAGTGCCGAGCACGCTGGCCGCGCCGCACATGTCGTACTTCATTTCATCCATTTCGGCCGCGGGCTTCAGGGAAATGCCGCCGGTATCAAAAGTAACGCCCTTGCCCACCAGTACGATGGGCTTTTCTTTCTTCGCCTGTCCCCAGTATTCCAGCGCGATCAGCTTGGCGGGTTGACGGCTGCCACGCGCGACAGCCAGCAACGATCCCATGCCGAGCTTTTCCATATCTTTCTGGCCCAGGATGGTGACCTTGAGCTTATAGGTCTTGGCTATACTTGTGGCCTGCTCCGCCAGATAGGTAGGGGTACAGATGTTGGGTGCCAGATTACCGAGATTCTTGGCCAGATTCATGCCGTCGGCGATGGCGAGTCCCTGTTGCAAGGCTTCTTCGCTGGCGACAAGTTCCGCCCGGCTGGTCGTGCCCAGGGTGACTTTGCGCAGATGGGGTTTGGCTCCCTCGATTTTGCTCTTGAGGCGATCGAAGCGATAAACGCTTTCCATCGCCACAATCACGGTCTGTGAAACCTTCCAGGCAGTGCCACGTTCTTTCACCGGCACGTCAGTCAAAAACAGGGTGGCGTCGGTGGCGCCCGTTTCATGCAGCGCCTTGAAGGCGGCGCGTACGGCGTCGCGGTATGCCTTGCCGTTGATCTCTTGTTCCTTGCCAAGCCCTACCAGCAATACACGCTCGCACAGTGTGCCGGGCACGTTGTGCAGCACCAGCGTCGAACCCGCCTTGCCTTTCATGTCGCCGCTACGCAATATGCCGCCGATATATCCACCGGCGATCTTGTCCATGGCTTCCGCGGCTTCAGTCAATTTACCTGGCTCGAATACGCCTATGGCCACGCAGGCACCGCGCTGTTTCTCCGGATTTCCGTTTTTTATGCTAAATTTCACTACTTGCTCCTTTAAT